>NZ_AWXA01000015.1:0-24617 GCF_000478965.1 Megasphaera vaginalis (ex Srinivasan et al. 2021) | reverse complement strand
TGCCGGAGTGCTTGCAGGAGCATTGATATATAAGAGCAGATAAAGTAAACCGGACAGCAGAGAGTAATTCTTGTTGTCCGGATTTTTTTATTGAAATACATTTGATTTCTATTGACGATATACGTTTAAACGTATATAATATAACTATAGAGAGGAGGTGAGAAGATGTGAAGCGTGGAGAAAAAATAAACCTCATAACAGCAATAATCCAGTTGGTCACCGCGATTATATTGCTGATACAAGGTTTAAGACAGTAAGCTAAAAGGCTTGCCCCTCGAAAGAGGGGCGGGTCTCCTGCTTATCTCCAGTATAGCACATCAATAAAAATGAAAGCAACGAGATATATTAGTGTGGCAGCACTTGTTATTTCTGTTATTGCATTACTGAAAGCTTTGGGGGCCTTTTGATGAAACCATTAGAGGAAGTTATGACAGCTGCAGAAGCGGCTGAATTGTGGGGGATTTCTCCGCGGGTAGTACAGAAAGCTTGCACCGGTCAAAATGGATATCCGCCTAGATTTACACTAGACGAAGCCAGAAAGGCAGGGCGTATCTGGCTCGTGACTCGTGCCGGTATGGAACGGGTGTATGGTAAGATAAGACATATTGATATATAATAGTTTTATAGAACAAGTTACTTGCAATATACAAAACTATCATAGAGATAGCATTTATAAGCTAATCGGCATTCTCGAAACGTGATCTGTATTGCAGATCTGCAGGAATGGAACCGCTCAGTTATTTTTTCTGGGCGGTTTTTTGTTTTTTCGTAAAATGTGCTGCAGCCGGATCCGCGGCATACTGGAAACGGTGGAATACCTAATCTTGAGCGCAATTGCATGACGATAGGTCTGCCTGTGTATTTTGAATACATGACGCTGTGGCGGGCTTTTCGGTTGTAACTTTCTGATAAGTGTGATATAAATGAAGCTGTAAACAAAAAAGGGGAGCTGATAGTATGGTAAACAGTGTTGCTGCACCGCAAGCAAGAGGGAAATTTGCGGAAGATAATATTTTCGGAGCGAATAACCGTGCCAATGCGTTGGCGAAGGAAATCGGCATCGACCGTGTGATTAACGGTACTGTCGGATCCATTCTTGATGAAGACGGCAATTTGGTCATGCTCGATGTCGTTCGCGACGCTTTTCATGCGCTCACGGATAATGAAATTATTTCTTACGCGCCGATACAAGGCTATCCGGAGTATCTCGATGCCGTCATTGATCAGTGTTTCGGCGAATCACGTCCTGACGGTTTTCTTCGGGCTTGTGCCACTTCCGGCGGCTCCGGGGCGCTTCATCATGTAATTCATAATTATTCGGAGATCGGCGATGAAATCTTGACCAGTGACTGGCATTGGGGGGCGTATGGGTCCATGTGTCTCGATAATGGTCGCAAGCTCCGCGAATTTGCTTTACTGGACAGCGAAGGTTCCTTCAATTTCGCCGACTTTAAAGCGCACGTAACGGCCATGATGGCGAAACAGCTGAATACGGTCATTATTATGAATTCGCCGGCCAACAATCCGACAGGATTTGCGCTTTCTATTGAAGAATGGCGTCAGGTCATCGACTTCTTGAAAAATGCCGTTACCGGGACGGAAAAGAATGTCATCCTCGTTCCGGACGTTGCGTATCTGGATTATAGCGGAGAAAAACAGGAATGCCGTAAATTTTTCAAGGAATTCAGCGGTTTGCCAGCTAATTTTCTGGTTATCGTCGCGTATACACTGAGTAAAGGGTTTACGATGTACGGACAACGTATGGGGGCGATGATTGCCGTAACAGCTGATGAAGATGTGGCTGACGAATTTGTTGCCATCAATCAGTATTCCAACCGTGCAACGTGGTCCAATTCCAACAGTTCGGCTATGAAGGCGATGGTGCGCATTTGCAGCGATCCGCAGAAGGTCGCCGCACTCGATCGGGAGCGCGCGGCGTATTTCCAATTGATTAAAGAACGGGCTGATCTGTTTATGGCGGAAGCTGATGCATGCGGTTTGAAATATTTGCCATATTTGTCAGGCTTTTTTATCACGATTCCGATGACCGGTTCGCAGGCTGTTTGTGATTTGCTGGAAAAAGAGCATATCTTCCTCGTTCCCTTGGGTAAGGGGATACGCCTTGCCGTATGTTCCGTATCCAAGAAAAAGATCAAAGGACTGGCCGCGAAAATTAAAAAGGCCGTAGATGCTGCCGGCGCGCAGCAATAAGTAATGAAGGTGTCGGTATAGGAGACTGTGCCGACACCTTCTGTCTATGAAAGGGAGTGGGATTTCATGTTTAAGCGGGTCGGAATCTGCGGTACCGGCAACATGGGGCAGGCGATCGCAGCGGGGATCATTTCTTCCGGACTGATTAGGGGAGATAACCTTTTCCTGTACAATCGGCATCGGGAAAAAGCGGAACAAGTTGCCCTGTCGGCAGGCGGCGGGACAGTGTTATCTTCCCTGCAAGCGCTGGCAGCACAGGCGGAGTTGATTATTCTGGCTGTTAAACCGTATGCCATGCCGGCAGTTTTGGCGGAATTGAGAAATACGGTATCTGAAGGGACTGTTGTTCTCTCTGTTGCGGCAGGGGTAACATTGCAGCGTATGGCGGAAGGACTCGGGAAAACGTGCAAACTGATTCGCTCGATGCCGAATACGCCTGCTCTCGTCGGGGAAGGTATGACGGCATTGACGGCAAATGCCTCTGTAACGGAAACGGAAATGGAAGACGTAAAGACGTTGTTTGCTTCTTTCGGCAAAGCAGAAGTGGTGGAAGAAGCAATGATGGATGCCGTTTGCGGTCTCAGCGGCAGCGGGCCGGCCTATGTCTATCTGTTTATTGAAGCCTTGGCAGACGGCGCCGTGCTGGAAGGGATGCCGCGACGGCAGGCTTATACATTTGCTGCGCAGACCGTACTGGGAGCGGCTAAGCTTGTGTTGGAAAGTCAAAAACATCCGGGCGAGTTGAAAGATGCCGTTTGCTCTCCCGGCGGTACGACGATTGCAGCTGTCAAGGTTCTGGAAGAACGGGGCTTGCGGGCTGCCGTAATGGCGGCCGTTGAAGCTTCGGCGGAAAAAAATAAGAAAATTTAAAATAAAAATTCAAAAAACAGCGAACAAGTCTTTCCATCAAAAGACTTATTCACTGTTTTTTGATATCAGGAGAATGACAGACGTTTGAACGACTAAAAAGCAGATATATGATAAAAAGTAATAATAAAAATTACATTAAAAGGATATTGTTAAAAAAGTAACGAAATAATAGATGAGAAAATAAAATAATAATGACATTATATAAAAAAATCATAGCAAAATCGTTCGCATTACGAAACGGATATATAGAGAATGCCGGAATGTAATTTACTTGTTTGTAGGAAGGCAGTATAATAATGATGTAAAATAAATCGGATAAAGAATGTGTAAATATATATAAGCAGTAGTCGCTTTGCTTTGCATGCATATAAAAATGTAAGGCCAATCGGAATCAGGCTCTTTGATAAAGGACTATTCACAGGGATAACTGATGGTTATCGGTTCTGGTGTACGTTTCGTCGGTAATGTATTTCGCGTTCTGCCGGTTTTATCATTACAACACTATGCGATGTTGTCTTAAACGGGAAGGTCCCTTCTTCTCGTGAAGAGATACTATGGTTAACACTATTTTTAATTGGAGGTAATGTGTTATGGCAAAAGGAAAAGTCACCCCGGAAATTATTGAAGAATTAAAGAAAATTGTCGGTGAAAAATTCGTCTATACGGATAAGGATAAACTTGATCCCTATTCCCATGATGAAGTAACGGATCCTCATTATATGAAAGAAGCGCAGGTCGTCGTCTTGCCTGCTACGACGGAAGAAGTTTCCAAAGTGGTTAAATTATGTTATGACAATGACATTGTCATGGTTCCCCGTGCCGCTGGTACCGGTCTGGCTGCCGGTGCCGTTGCTATTTTCGGCGGCGTTATTATTTCCATTGAAAGAATGAATAAGATCCTTGAAATCGACAAGGACAACATGGTCTGTGTTACGGAACCGGGCGTTACGACGACAAATCTCCAGAATGCAGTCAAAGATGAAGGTCTTTTCTACGGCGGCGATCCCTGCAGCGGGGACTCCTGTTTCATCGGCGGTAACGTTGCTACCAATGCCGGCGGTAACCGCGCCGTAAAATATGGGGTAACACGTGATCAGGTTATGGGTATCGAAGTTGTTACGCCGACGGGCGAAGTTGTCATGTTGGGCGGCAAGTTCCGTAAAAATGCAACAGGCTACAGCTTGATGCACCTGTATATCGGGGCTGAAGGAACTCTCGGCATCATTACGAAGATCATCCTCAAACTCGTTGCCCTGCCGAAATACCAGATGGATCTCCTGGCTGTATTCGACAACCTTGATGATGCTATCGCGTTGACGCCGAAGGTCATGAGCGCCGGCATCAGCCCTGTTTGTGTGGAATTCATGGATAACGCGTCCATTAAACAGGTTGAAATATTCTTAGGCGAAACGTTGCAGCATTCCGACGTAGGCAACTACATTATCATTCAGATTGCCGGTGACAGCGAAGATCTGCTCGACGAACAGTGTGAAAAGATCGACGAATTGGCTCGTGAAAACAATGCTCTCGATGTTCTCGTTGCCAATCCCGCCGTTATCTGGAAATCGCGTAAGGCGTATCTTGAAGCCGACCGTGCCCGCAGCCTAGTCTTCTCCATGGAAGATATCGTCGTTCCGATGACGGATATTCCGCAGGCAGTACAGCAGATTTCCCGTTTGGCCGATAAATACAAGGTTGCTATGCACTGTGCCGGTCATTGCGGCGACGGTAATGTGCATATTGATATCTTGAAAGATGACCGGACACAGGAAGAATGGGAAGAAATGCTTCCGCAGATCCAAAAGGAAATCTATACGCTGGTATATCAGCTTAACGGGCATCTTTCCGGCGAACATGGCATTGGCTACAAACGTGCGGCGCTGATGGCTGAATACATGGATCCCGTTGAATTGAAACTGATGAAGGCTGTCAAGAAAGCTATTGATCCGAAAAACATCATGAATCCCGGCAAAGTTGTCAGCATTAACGAGGAAGTTCCTGTCGAATAATTACTGATTATGCCGAAGACGAGGAAGCCAAAAGTAGTATTACTTTTGGCTTCCTTTTTTGTGGATATAAAAGAGCGCGTCGATGAACGCGAAAAGGACAGATGCAGAAATGCGTTTGACGGCGGGAGATGAGCACCCACCGGCGGCCTGTTTTGGCGATAGCAGGCGTCGGCTGCCGCTTCTGAAAAATTGACGAGGCCTTTCTTTTGCGGCAGTCGTTTTTTTCCTTTTATACATTGCCGCCATGCGGACTTGCAGGGATGCGAATCATTCCTGCTGACAGGAGTGGTACGGGATCGTTGATTGTAGACTGTCCTCTTTTCTGCTATAATAAAACATCAGTCCATTATATAAAGGAGAAGGTAATTGGGTACAGAAATCATTTCAGATATTTGGGTCGTCATGAATATTATTTTGATCGATCTCGCTTTAGGCGGGGACAACTCGATTATTATCGGTATGGCGGCAAAAAATCTGCCTCGTGATTTGCAAAAAAAAGCGATTTTTTACGGTACCGGAGGCGCGATTATCCTGCGTTTTCTGATGGCGGCCGTCGTTGTTTGGTTGCTCCAGATACCGTATTTGAAGACCGTAGGCGGCATTCTTCTAGTCATTATCGGGATCAAGCTGATCGGCGGCCGTTCTCAAGAGAATGTGCATGTGACGGCCAAGGATTCGCTGCTGGGAGCGATCAAAACGATTATCGCCGCTGATGCGCTGATGAGCCTTGATAACGTCCTCGGTATTGTTGCCGCCACAGGTGGGTACTTAGGACTATTATTATTCGGTATGCTCGTGTCCGTTCCCATCATCGTTTACGGCAGCACCGTCGTTATTCGGATCATGACGCGTTTTCCGGCGCTTATCTACGTTGGCGGCCTGATTCTCGGTTGGGCGGCGGGCGGCATGGTGGCGACGGACCTCTCTCTTCCTTTTGCCTCCGGCAACGAGCTTTTTATCAAAGTGGGACTAACTGTTCTTACCGTCGCCGGCGGTTTGTTGTGGAAATACTTGCCTGATTATTACTTGACATAATTTTAGAAAATTGATAATATATATAAGTCAGGTAACGGGGCGTAGCGCAGTTTGGTAGCGCGCTTGGTTCGGGACTAAGAGGTCGCAGGTTCAAATCCTGTCGCCCCGACCATACTTTACACATTGGATATTCATCCCGAGGGTATTGGTGCAATGATGTGTAATGTGGAGAGATGTCCGAGCGGCTTAAGGAGCATGATTGGAAATCATGTGTAGGGCTACAGTTCTACCGTGGGTTCAAATCCCACTCTCTCCGCCAGTAAATGAGATAGGGTCTGCATTTGCAGGCCCTTTTTTAGTTGCGTAAATTTAATTGACCCCCAAAAATCATGTTCTTTTTGACCCCCGGCTGACCTCCAACGTCTATATTTTTGGTATTTTTTCAAGCAGTTCATCTTCCATCTTTTGCGTTATATGAGAGTAGATATCCATCGTTGTTTTAAAAGATGAGTGACCTAAGCGCAGTTGTACAGATTTGTAGTTTGCTCCTGATTCCAATAATAGCGTAGCATGGGTGTGGCGCAGTCCGTGAAAGGTAAAGGACGTCGGAAGTCCTGCTTTTTCAACGTATTCTTTTAGCTTGGCTGAAACATACGCAGGGTATATCGGACCGCCATCTTTTGCAGGGAAGAGTAGATCCAATTCACGCTTATACCTAAACACAGACTGCCGACGGTATTGTATTTCATTAATTTGATCTTGGATATATTGGTAGGTTGCATCATCTAACGAAATAACGCGCTTTGAACTGATTGTTTTAGTTGTTTTTGTAATATATGTCTGCCGGTTGTCATAATGAACAGTTTGATTTACCGATAGCATTCTACGGTTGATATTAATATCTTGTATCCTTAGCCCCAATAATTCTTCTCGCCGCAGTCCGGTACTAACAGCCGTATAAATCAATCTATAGTATTCTTTATCATCAATGGCAGATAATAAGATTTTTAGTTGATCAAGCGTTAGTACGGTTGCTTGTTTTTTCACTACCTTTGGCTTGCGGACACCTGCGGCCGGATTCCGATATAGTAAGCCTTCATTTACTGCCATCGTGAGTGCCGCCTTTAGAATAACATACATATATTCAATCGATCGTGTAGAACATTTGGCTTCCAGCTTTTGAGCGATTAGTGTGCGTACATGGTATGGTTGTAAGTCAACTAATGGGACAGATCCTAAAACAGGCATTAAATGGACTCTACATATTCGCTCATAGCTAGTGTAGGTTGCCCTAGAAACTCTGAGTTTGGCATCAAGCAGGTATTCATCTAGCCATTCGGATAGCGTAATGCTGTCATCGCGATTGGGGGCCTTTTCTAAGTCAGATAGAAATTGTTCTCTCTTTGCGATGGCTTCATCACGAGATGATCCATAAAAATAATATCGTTTGCCTTTACTTCTACAACTTGTCTTATAGCGGCCATCTTGTCGTTTTTTTAATGCCATGAAAAAAACCTCCTTGAGTATTAATAAAGGGGGCTGATTTATGATATACTTATAGCGTAATCAGCCCGTGGGTGGGTAAGATTATCTTGTCGGGGATATTGGTAGTATCTCCGGCGCTCTCCCTCATTCTGTTCCCGCAGAGTGGGGGAGTTTTTTTATTGTAAAATTACTTTATCGAATGATTCTATCTGTGTATTTGGACTACTATATAAATACTCTTTTTCTTTTCTCGTTATTCTTGCGGAATATTGTAGGGTATATGTATGAGTAGGTAAATCACTATATATTTCAGCAATTTTATCACAATGATCATATGTTGTAATCCAGTGGTATAAATCCATTTCTCTAATGGCATTATATAAAAAAACATGATCATCATGTTTAAAGGAATTTTTGTATAATAACTGCCCTTGCGTATAATACGGTGGGTCAAAAAAGGTAAATAGATACTTGGGAGATATGTTGAGTAATACATTATGAATTAATTCTTTGGCGTCTAACATATAAAGTCTAATCCGATCACGTTGAGCAGAAATATCAGCAACCTTTTTGGCTAGCGCATCTTTATTAAATCTACAGTTAAGTTTATATTTAGAATTTTGCTCATACCCACCAATGGGGCCTCCTGTGATAATACCCGCTCTGTTTGTTCTATTCAAAAAGAGGGTAGAGAATGCCAACCTATAATCATATGTTTGATTTTCACGTAATTTGTCATATATGCTTTTTTGATTGATCCATTCAGTCATTGTAATGGGAGTTGTGAGGATGTCATGAATGAGACGTTCAGACTCATGTAAGACCGCATACCAAACTGAATATATAGCAACATCATAGTCGTTCAAAATGATAGAATCTACTTTATTAGAGAGCAATAATTCCATGGATACTCCAGAACCGCCAGAAAAAGGCTCGCAGTATATCGGAGAGTTTAAGTTATTAAGGTGAATCAAGTGTTCAACAAATTTAGCAAGCTGCGTTTTCCCCCCGGGATATCGCAATATAGATTTAGTTCTTGGCATAGCTACACCTCCTTTCAATAAGTGTAGGTTAAAATTTTATTTTTGGCCAATATATATATATCATAATAAAATGTACTTCATATATGGGAGAGTAAAAGAACTTGTCTGATGTCCTTGAACGCGTTCTCCAGGTTTTGGATAAATTGAGTAACTTCAGACTGATGTTCGTTTTTCCAAAAGTTGATAAGTTGTGTTGTTTCAAATAAAGAAAGGTAAGCTTTTAACCAGGCCTTCTTTTTCTCTCTGTCTTTACCTCTGTGATAGAAATCTGAAAGATTTTCTTCAAGGAATTTGGTTCTTGTTAATCCGTTCACAAGACAATCATATTGGCTAAAAAAATCATTTGAAGATGGTGAGGTGGTTTTTAAGAAAGATAAGAGACTATCTTCTGGTGATTTATCATCAGGGAGTATCAATATTTTAGCAAATACTTTATTATAATTTTCAATGTCTCTAATAGTTGAAGTTTTTTTCTTTACATCCCCATCTAAAATAACAATTGTTTTGCGAAAGTACTCATGATCGCCTTTAACAAGGCTTAAAATAGATTCACAACCAATCTCAGTGTCTAATAAATTAATATTATTCAATACAGTAGACGTGCAAAATTGTTTTAGCAACCAACGGGCTTCCTTATCTTCCGTGATCACGTTTATTTTAATATTATTTCTAAATGAAGTTGTTTGTAATAAAAGATTTGAGATAAGGGACTGTTCTGGTTGACTTATGACAGTAGGTGTTTCCTCTTGATTTGCTAAACTTAGATAATGGAGTTCAATGGGATGTGAGAAATCTGTTTTCGGGATCGATGATATTCTATGAGAAATGTGTTCCAAAAGACTAAGGCTATGTGTTGTCAAAGCGATTTGGAGATTTAATTTTTTGGACTTTGACATTAAGTAATCAAATAGCCGGTTTTGAGCGGAGGGATGTAGGGCGGCGTCAAGCTCGTCAATTAAAAGTAATCCTCCTGAATAATCGGCTCCTAAAGTATTTTTTAATTGGGAAAAAGATTCTACAGCTAATAATATTTGCGCTAAATTATCTTGACCTGCAGAATTAGTTAAATAATCATACTTTGCTGTATTTACGCCCATAGTTATTTTTCTTTTTATATCAGATAAATGGACCTCATTTACAGAATCAATTACATCATGTAAAGAAAGAATGTTTTGATAATCATTTAACAACTCTTGTGAAATAGGAATAGAGTGACTGTCTTTTTCTGATATAAGAGCTTCACCTAAAGGGTATAATCTTGATAATCCAAGAAATAATGTAGGCCACTCTTTTTTTGCAGATGACTTATTATCTTTTGTCTTAGGAATTATGCGTCCACGAGTGCCTTTTTCTTGCCATGTAATTCGATATGAACGACTATCTCCATCATCAAAAATAACTTCTGCAATATTTGAAGCGGTCTTATCGAACGATTGGGACATATTAAAAACTTCTGACCATTCTGTTCTAAATTGAGATTGCAATATAGGAATTCCTTTATCTTTCTTTAACTCGCTAGAATTACCGAGTAATCCTAGAAGCGTGGATTTCCCAACCGCATTTGTTCCTGCAAATACGGTGATATTACATCCTATGGGAAAGGAAGTATTTTTAAACAATCTAAAATTATTGATTTTTAATTCCGTTATTTTCATGACTGATACCTCAAAAAGAAAATATAAGAATATTTTCAGGATATTCTTAATAATTCAATACCATCTTCTGTGGTGTAAATAATGATGTCATCCATAGAAACTCCTTTACGGGGGCCTATTACTGCTGATAGTTAAAACTTTCTCCTCATTTCAATAACTTTACCCATGATCTGAATAGGGATGAATTTGATGTCTGCAGCTTATATTACTTTACAAGTTCGTCGAGTCTAGCAATTAATTGCGTTGATAAATCAAATATATCATCTACAGATTCGATATCGTAGCGAATGGCGTTATCTCCATCCTTTATCATAATAAATTTTACTTTATCCTTAATATAGATCCGGCAGATCCATCTTGTTGTTTTTTTATCAAGGTTTACCGTCTTGAGTGAGGCCTAATAATTCTCTTGCTTTGGATTTATATTCCTCATTGTTTATGATGCCTTCGTTTTTTAAGGTCTGAAGTTCTTCTAATGTGATAGGTGTGTGATTTGGGACTTTTGTCATTGACACTGAATTAGCTATATCTTGTTTTCTTGATAGCTCACTAAGTTTGGTTAGAGCGTATTGTTTTGATTCATCGGGCATGTTTTCTAAGGTGGTAATTGTATTAACTAGTTTATTTATATTATTTTTCCTTGCTTTAACGGTTTTGAGAAAATTTAATTTATCATTCAGTTTATCGATTATACGATCAATAGATTCATTAAAAAACTCTGTTTTTTGATTTTTAATTTTGGCAATTGATTCTATTAAATCAATCATTGATTGATAATCTTCCAATTCACTCATTGTTTCTAATGGTTGTTCTAATCGATTGACAGCTTGAATCATTGTGCCATATCGAGAATCTATAGTTGAAATATCAGTGGATTCGACCAATATTTTAGAGGATTCTTGCAATATATCTAAATCTCTTTGGATTTCATTATACTGCAGATTTAATTCAGCCTTTTTTTGCAATATGGATATTTCTTGATTACACTTTTTTACAAGTCTAGGGAGTCTAAATATATCAATAATTAGCCAAAAGCCACATCCACCTACTGTGATTAAAAATAATAAGCCGAATAAGGGTTTTCGAAGATAAAAATAATGTAGGCCAAATACTAATAAAACATAAGATAGCATAAGACTTCTTGATTGAGGGACTTTAGTATTGATGGAAGAGAGAGTAGAAGCAGGTGATAAAGATTGATTAGCATTCGTCTTTTTTCCTTTGTAAGCAGTATAAGTTGTATAAGACAGTCCGGATCCAGGCAAGCCGATAGTCTTTCGTACCCCGTTTTTACTAAACGTTGTTTTCGCTCCACGAGGACCAATGCTTATGCTATGACTATTTTTATTAAAGTTAATTCTTATACCGGGTAAAATTTTGATACTTCGTTTAAATCTAAATCCCATGGCGCTCCCAGCTCTTTCGATAATAAATTAGCATGGATCAATAAAATAGTCCCTCATTTTGTTCCAGATTTAGCAAGTACAAGTTGGCGATAATGTGCCGTCGTTACAGATGACATCTCCGTTTTCAGTACAACCTGAGACGCCACGGTGATGAGAGCAACAACCTCTTCGTGCAGTCAATTGATAGCAAGTCAATTGATCGTTAGCTGCTACGAAGTACGATGATGCTGCCAAAGACAAAGTTACCAAAGCTGCTACTAGGACTTTCTTCATTTTCTCACATCCTTTACTAATAAATTATAATTATCTAACGTATTAAATCCGTCTTTCAGGATATACACGTTAGTATAACCTTCTCTATCCATTATCTCTGCCATCGCTATAGCATATTCATCATCAGGGCAGGAGCAGTAAATTATAAACTCCTTATCTTTTTGCTTAATATGGCTCTTTAAAAAATCATTTATTTCCATTAAACTATGGGGATCAACCCATAGCGCTTTCGGTTTAATTTTTTGTAGCCGCTGTCTTGCGTTTATACTACGAACATCAATAAATGTAGCGGTAGAGGTCAGTAATTTATCTTTTGGATAAGCGTGATAGGCATAGGAACTATTTGATAATACTATAAGCAATGCGACACATAAGCTGATTCGTTTCATCATTATCCCTCCGACTATGGTTTATCGCCGATACCAATCACCGCAGAATTTTTATGACTATCGCTAAATGACCTCATGATAACAATGAATTTTCCATTGCTGTTAGGAACGGCTGCTTTGAGTGATTCGCTCTCGCCAACAGTAATATATTTAACATCTTTAGAATCTGTATTATCAATTCGTGTTTGTAGGCCTTTTCTATCTTGTGGTAAGAAATTAACAACATCATCTACGGAAGGGTGGGTATATGGCAATTCTTGTATGGTAATATTAATGATCCTATTGTCAGCTACCATAACTAAGAATTTATCATCATTAAACGATTTGAGCGTACCATTGTCTCTATTTGGATCTCCATAATCTTGCTTCCAAGTGTTCATTGTATCGCCGATGCCAGCGGACAGGCATAGCTTGTCAGGAATAGAGGGATGAGTTTTTTGATCGGATTTATTTTCTTCAGTAATCGGAGCTTTTTTCTGTTCATCTATATTATCTGACTTTTCCGTTTTGTTTTTACTGAGTGGCGGTCCAGAAACACCCATCCCTACAAAACAAATAATAATTCCGATTAATCCATATAAGAGTACATATTTTCTGTTTCGTTTTGTTTCCGGTCCCCAACGCAATATCAAAGATGGTTTAATTAATCCGATAATTGCAACAATGATAATGATAAAAATTAAAATAAATAAAACTGTAAACATTTTAATACGCTCCTTTCATTAAAAAGACTTTCTTACCTCAATTACCTTACCTACAATGCGGACTTTATTTGCTTCTTTGCCGGCAAATATTCTTGGCGGGTACTCTGGATTTGCAGATTCAAGTACAATGACACTATCCGCTTTTCTGACACGTTTTAGAGTGCCTTCGTCGCCGTTGATAATAACAATTGCCAGTTCGCCGCTTTCGATGTCATTTTGCATACGTGCGATGGCAATATCGCCATCGAAGATGCCAAGGCCGATCATACTATCGCCTTTGCAGTGAAATGCGCGGATATCTCCGTAAAGAGAGCTGTCAATAGCAACGGTGCCGTCTATATACTCATAAGCTAATCCATTCGGACCGCACGTTACGGTACCAATGATAGGTATCTGTTTGTTATCTTTTGGTGGTTCAATTTCATTGGACAACGGAAAATCTGAATTGCCGAGAAGGTAATCGGTAGTAACGCCAAAAATTTTCGCCATATTTACTAAGGCATCTCCGGATGGTTCACGTGATTCTAGTTCGTAAAAAGATATTGCTTTGGGGGTTAATTTTAATTTATCTGCAAGATCTTTTTGAGTAAATCCATTTTCTTCTCTCAATTTTTTTAATCTCTTACCGTTCATAACTAAAATCACCTGAATTTTCATTATAATATGTACTATTTGTTCATATTATATCAAAATACCTATTGACATTCTACAAAACGTACTGTACAATTTGTACATAAAGAGGGTAAGGGAGGTGACATAGAATGAAAAACAAATTGAAAGAGTTTCGTAAGGAAAAAGGGATGTCACAGACTACCTTAGCTTATGAAACAGGAGTATCACAGCGCTATATAGCTTTTATAGAAGACGGGTACAGAACGCCATCATTAAGACTAGCATTGAAGATTTCGAAGGTGTTGGGGAGTACTATTGACGCTATTTTTTTACCTTGAATATGTACAAAATGTACATATATTATTTTTATCACCCGTAATTAATGACTAGCTGCTTAGTGTTGAAATTCTTAGTCGCTTTTGAATTTCCTTCACCTTTTACTGACCAGCAGGAATCGTTTGGAACTACATGTTGATTTTTACCCATTATTATCATCGCCTTTCTAAATCAATTATATCAGACAGAAAGGTGAGTGATTGGCAACAATGATTAACCCATATCTAAATTCTAACATCAATAGAAAGGAGTAACCATGTCAGGAATAGCAACGAAAGCTGCCGATAGCGTGTTTTATAAAGCACGCATGGAAGCTAAAGAGCGAAATGAAATGCTAAGCAGTAGGGAAGGGGCTGCCGAAGTGATGGGAATCGACCGTACGCGATTAGCGCGTATTGAACTTGGAACGTTGATCCCCTATCCAGAAGAGGTTGTCATGATGGCAGACTCGTATAATGCGCCGGAAATTATGAACCACTACTGTACGACCGAATGTCCAATTGGGAAACGAATGATTCCAGAAGCTGGTCTTGAACAGTTAGATCGTATGACGATTAAGATTTTATCAGCAGTTGGGGGAGTATCTGATGTAGGGAATATTATCCTTGGGGTCGTCAATGATGGACAAGTAACTCAAGCAGAAATACCTCACCTTGAAAAGGTTCTGAATCAACTGCAAGATGTCGCGAAGTCAGCGACAGAATTGCAGATATGGATGGATAAGTATGTTAGGAGGTGAGAGGGATGGAAGTTGCATTGCAAGAAAAACTCACGCTCACGATTGCAGAAGCGGCAGCGATCACAGGGATTGGCGCAAAGCAGCTGGCTGAATGGGCCGAGACAGAAGATTCATTTCCTGTATTTAAAATCGGCAATAAACGAGTAATAGAAGTCACGTTATTACGTGAGTGGCTGCAGCTTAGATGTAAAGCGCGAGTAGGCATGGACAGTACAAGGGTTGCAAGAATCATAAGACGTAGAAAACGGGTTGGATAAGAAGGAGGTGAAAACAATGACAGATGCATATATTCCCGCTTGGATTAATTCCGGGTACGAACGAAAGCAGAAAGCATATGAGTCAATGGCGCAGATCAAATGTAAATACGCAATGGATTACGGCCTTTTCAAAACATTGAAAAATTGGTTAGAAATGGCAATGGCAGTTATCGGTTTTTATGCTTTTTTTGTCATTGTGGCTATTTTAGGGCAGTAAAAAGGGCTCTCTCCTGTTGGCGCAGGAAAGAGCCGAGTAACAAAACATTCTACTTTATTGCCATTATATCATATGGCGGGATGGAGGGCAAAATGAATGCAAAATTAATTATGACGGTAAAGGAAATGGAGAATCACGACGCTTGGCTTGCTGCTCGTATCAATGGTATTGGCGGCAGTGACGCAGGTGTTATCGCCGGGATGAATCGGTGGAAATCTCCGTACCAGTTATGGCTTGAAAAGACGGGGCAAGTTGAAGCGGAGGATATTAGCGATAACGAATATGTCTATTTTGGAAATGTATTGGAACAAATCGTCGCTGATGAGTTTACGAAGCGGACCGGCAAGAAAGTACGCAAATCCGGGATGATGCGGAATAACAATACGCCTTGGTTATTGGCCAATGTCGATAGATTGGTTATTGGCGAAGATGCCGGACTTGAATGTAAAACAGCGAATGGATTTGCTGCCAAGGATTGGGAAGAAGATAAGGTGCCGGATACGTACTACTTGCAGTGCCAACACTACATGATGGCGACTGGTTGTCAAACATGGTATATCGCCTGCCTTGTTGGAGGAAATCATTTTGTGTGGAAAGAGATAACACGGAATGAAGAGGATATAGCAGCGCTTTATGAGGCGGAAAAAGCGTTTTGGGAAGTCAATGTAAAGCAAAATGTTATGCCGGATGTGGACGGATCAGATTCATGTACAGCAGCATTGAAGACACGCTTTCCTGGTGGTATTGAAGAAGCGATGGATTTGCCGGAAGAAGCATCGCCTTTACTGACAGACTTAGATAATCAGGAAGATGCAAAGAAACGGTTGGAAGCAAGCATCAAAGAAATTAAAAATAAACTTTGCCTGTTAATCGGTGATCACGAAGTCGCTTATGCAGGAGATCGGAAGATTACGTGGAAAACGCAAGCCGGACGGGTAACGGTAGATAGTAAGAAACTGAAAACTGACTATCCCGATGTATACGAAGATTGTAAGAAGCAAGGAAATCCGACAAGAGTATTGAGAGTATAAAGGAGGTATTTATCGTGGCAACAACAAGAGGCGGCGTAATGGCCGCGAAAAGAGAAACAACTGCAGCTTCACCGAAGAAAGGCATGCAAGATTTAATCTTATCGATGAAGCCACAAATCGAAGCAGCGCTTCCATCAGTATTAACTGGAGAACGATTTACGCGTATGGTCTTATCGGCAATGAGCAGCACGCCGCAGTTAGTACAATGTAGTCCGCAAAGTTTTCTGGGAGCCATGATGCAGGCTGCACAGCTTGGGGTTGAGCCTAATACGCCACTGGGGCAAGCATACCTAATCCCGTATCGAAATCACGGTCAATTAGAATGCCAGTTTCAGCTCGGATATAAAGGATTGATTGACCTCGCATATCGAAGCGGCGAAGTAAAGGACATTCAAGCGCATGAAGTACACGAGAACGATGTGTTTGAATACGAACTTGGATTGGAACCGAAGCTGAAGCATATTCCGGCTGTAAAAGATAGGGGTACCGTTATTATGTACTACGCTGTATTCCATACCAAAGATGGCGGCTACGGCTTTGAAGTCATGAGTAGGACCGATGTAGAGGAGCATATGAAAAAATTCTCTAAAGCGGCAAACAGCAGCTTTTCTCCATGGAAGACGAATTTCGACGAAATGGCTAAGAAAACGGTTTTGAAGAAATGCTTGAAATATGCACCACTTAAAACCGAATTTGTAAAAGCAGTAGCGCAGGACAGCACTATCAAAAAGACGATTGCTGCCGATATGGGAAGTGTATCCGATGAAACAGACTATATCGATATTGAAGCAGGGCAGGTGCCTGATAATGTCGATGCAGAAACAGGGGAAGTTATTTCTAATGAACCGGAAACAGATGATACGGCGATGTTTGACGATAATTTTGAAGGTGACAAGTAATGAGGGAATATGGCTGGGAGTGTTTTCTCCCAGCTGACTCATCCGACAGGAAGGTGTAAACAATGTCTCGACCAACTAAACAAGGACTTGATTACTTTCCGTTAGATGTCACTTTCTTTCAAGATATAAAGATACGTAGAATCACGCGAGCATGCGGCGCAACTGCCGTTCCTATACTAATCAGCCTGCTGGCTAATATCTATCGCGGTGATGGGTATTTCCTTCGGTGGGACAAAGATATGCCTTTTTTGATTTCTGACGAAGTTGGGGTCACTGAGGGCGCAGTATTGGAAACAATAAATAAGGCCGTTAAAGTGGGGTTCTTCGATACGAGATTATACGAAGAAAAACAAGTCCTCACATCAGCAGGAATTCAACGTAGATTCTTTGAAGCGACAGCAAGAAGAAAGTGTGTGTATTACGAAGAATCGCTCCTTTTAGTCGAGGTAAATGCATACATTAATTTAGTAAATGTCAACAATAACGAAGTTAATGTATGCAATAATTCGAAAAATGTAGACAATAATCAACAAAGGAAAGTAAAGGAAAGTAAAGGAAAGGAAAGTAAAGAAGAGAAAAGAAAAAAATTCGCGGGCGCGCGTCTGCAAAATTCTCTTATTCCTGTCATTCAACACTATCAAACTAATATCCGGCCAATAGCAAATCAGGTCGAGAAAGACAAGCTGTCAGCGATGGTGGATGATTTTGGCAGCGAAGCCGTTATCAAGGCGATTGATCGAGCGGTGTTGCGCAATAAGCGCAGCCTAGCTTACATACAAGGCATACTGCAGCGATGGGAAGCGGACGGATATGATGCGCCTGGACAGCAATATAAGGTCAACACACCGGATCCGGAACGAATGAAAGACATTGAGAATATCCCGTTTTAACGTAGAAAGGACAGAGACATGCATCCATTGATGAAAGCGCTGAATAATGAGCGGGAAAGTAGATACAAGCTGACTATCGCACGCATGAAGACGATGGCAGCTACGCGAAAAATATCGGTAACACAATCTGCTCCGTCTGATGGGATTCGCTGCATGAAATGCGGTAATACCGGATGGATTCATACCATCACGGAAGATGGCTATGACACTGTGACGTTTTGCCCTGCATGCTATGAACGGCGGCAGGTTGTGCGGCGATTGAAAAAGAGCGGGATTTCGGCCAAAGATTATGCCAGATATACATTGCAAAGCTTTAACGTGGCACGCAGTTCGGAAGCAGCGCAAATGAAACGAGCGGCTGAAAAGTACATAGAACAGTACAGCGATAACGGTGTTGGCTTTGGCGTATTTGGTCGATCAGGAGCCGGCAAGACGCATCTGTGTATTGCCATTTGCCAAGAGCTGACAAAACGATACCATACACCGCATTACTACTTTTCTTACCGGTCCGAAATGCCAAGTTTAGTAAAGGCTGCGAAAAGCTATAAAGACGACTACGAAGCAGTCATGACAAAGTGGAAAACTTGTAAAAACTTGTATATTGATGACCTGTTTAAGCTATCCGGAACGGTAGTTGACGGTCATTTGACACAGGTCGGCAGAGATGAGTTGCAGATCATGTTTGACATCATTAATGCGCGGATGGTCAACCATGTAACAACGCTGTTTAGCTCGGAGTATAGCGTAAAGGATATAACGACAGTCGATGAGGCATTGGGCAGCCGCATTTATGAAATGGTATCGCCGTTCGGCTTGCGCGTTGATGGGGAAAATCAACGCCTGAGAGGAGTGATATGAAGATGGTACCGATGGGAATTAACTGGCATAAGGTACACGAAAATAAGCAGGCTGAACAGTATCATCGCCCGGAGAATATAGGTGCCGTTATTACGATGGTACTGCTGTATCAAGCATTACATGATACATACGGGTATGGCAGAGCAACGTTTGCAAAGATTATGAGTACCTTTGGCGATATACAAGCCGGAGAATGGAGCATGAACAGTGAGGACGTTGATATGAAGAGTCAAAACAAGAGTTTGGAGCGTTGTTTCATTATGAGCAAAAACGAGGAGACGTATTAATTTATGGGGAGTGAACATGATGAGATGGATAGAAACGATTGATGAATTACCGGATGCAGCAGAAGCTTTACGCGAAAAGTATCAGCCAATTATTTTTATTGATGCCTGGGGCGGTCTGTATATCGGCTATTTTGATGGAAAAAATTTTATCTCTACGGCTAATGATGGCGATTGGATAGATAAAGTAGTCGCCTGGGCGCCTATACCGCCGTATCGGGGATTTAGATATGGGCAGAAAGCATAAGCATAGTGAGCGTCGGGATCCATTGCCATTGCTTGAATCAATCAAGAAAGAGAGGACACCACATAGCTGCTGTGCGTATTGCGGGCGTCCATTATTTGGTGATGATTGGCACTGGATGCGCGATGAGTACGGGCAACGAGTGCGGAAATGTAATGATGAAAGGACTTGTATGTGTGACATGGGGGAAAAATGACAAAGATGACGAAAACGATAAAAACGAATAACGAACAACGAGAAGTTGTCATTACTATTCCAGAACGATTCCCCACGGCAAACGAGTACATAGACGATAACCGCCGAGGGTATCACGTAGGGGCAAGAACAAAGAAAACATATACAGAAATTGCTAGAATTTATACGTTAAAAACGCCGCACATGAATGGCAAATGTGACGTCAATTTTGAGTGGCACGTATTGTCAAAAGCTGATCCCGATAATATAGATTTCGCAAGAAAGTTCATCCTAGATGGACTGCAAGCAAGCGGCGTACTAAAAGGGGATAGCCAAAAATACATCGGGAAATTAAGCAGCACTGTTGTAAAAGATAAAAACGTTTACGTGCGGATAACATTGAGAGAAAGTGAGTGACAGGAAAAATGGAAATAAGGATCAAAAAAGCATTAGACACACACCGGGAAGAGGATATACAAACGCCATTGATTAGTGATGGAAACGCATGTTTTGACTTTTACGCGCCAGAGAAAACGGTGATTTATCCCGACAATTTACACATAAAAGTCGGTACTGGATGGCAGTTCGAAATTCCGGCAGGATACCACATGAAGCTGTTTATGCGGTCAAGCTACGGGGCGAAACGAGGATTGCGACTATCGAACTGTGTCGGTATTATCGATAGCAGCTATCGCGGTGAGGTTGTTGCAGTGTTTGACAACATCGGCACGGTGCCGGAAATCATCGAGGCTGGGGATAGATTCGTGCAGGGACTGATCGAGAAAAACGTGCCAGTGGCTTTTAAAGAGGTCGCAACATTAACAGAAACGCAGCGCGGCACTGGTGGTTTTGGTAGTACAGGAGAATAGAGGGGATTGTATATGTGGTATTTTATCGGTGGCGTAATCATTGGCGCTAATATCGGAATTGTTGCAGCGGCTGTATTGGCTGCAAGACGCCGGAAAGATCTGGAACCAAGAATACGAGAATTAGAAAAAGAAGGAGAATGAAAATGGACAAAATAACAGACAAACAAGGTACACAGTGGGTGTTACAGAAATTATATGATAATGGGTTTCGTTACCTTGCAATGGATAAAAATGAAAATATATATGCTTTTGAAAATGAACCACATTTGTTGATAAATGAGTGGATTGGGGAAAACCGTGTACGTATTCCCTTTGATTTTACTGTCTTATTTGCTAGCGAATTGGATGTCTGTGAACCATTAGATATTGGCAAAGAATTGGGCGTCATTGATTGGGAGAAAGTGCCTGTTGACACGCGTGTATTGTTTAGCAAAAATGGCGGATATTGGGCCGAAGGGCACTTCGCCCGCTATGACAAGAATCGCAACATGTATGCTGTGTTTAATAATGGTAAAACGAGCTGGACAACAGGTAATGATGATATTGGATATTATAGGTTATGTAAGTTGGTCGAGAAAGGAACAGAATGAGAGATTATATAGAAGAGTTTGATTTAAACAAAACGAGAGCTTCTATTGGTATGTTACGTTTAGTTAAGGGCATTAAGATGATAAGGATTGCTGTCTGGGTGATAATACTGGTCCCATTCCTACCTTTTTTCTTGTTGCATATACTATACGAATCGACGACGGAAGTTTTAAAAAAATAATAAACTTACCTATAATCATTTTTGACAAGATATGGATTAACGAACTGAAATTTATTTACAATTTGGCACCACATGTTAAGTTTATTCGTGAATGCTTGAAAGATCAAAAAAGGCTGAAATGAAAGGATGTAAAAAGCGATGAATAATAACAGTAAATGGACATACAACTCAACGATAGAAGGTAATTGGTATGGAGAAGTATATGACACACGAGAAGAAGCGATCGCGGCAGGTAGAAAAGAAGCAATAGAAGATGGTATAGCAAAGTTTTACATAGGTCAGGTACGCGAACATACTCCTAAAATCCATCTAGACTCTGTTATCGACGACTTACAAGATGATGCATACGATAAACTGGGGGAATGGGGAGAAGGCTTTTTAGTTCGTGTTACAAATGAAGAAAAACAAGAACTTGACATTGCACTAAATAAAGTACTGAATGACTGGTTAGATAAAAATAAATTACGAGACTATGGTTTCAAAATTGTTAACATAGAGGAGATTTCTGTATGAGAGAAATAGTATTTAGAGGTAAACATATATATGAGAGCAAAATGTAAGCACTATAAATATGATAATGGGCATGGTGGCAGTGCTGATATATGCTTCTGCCCTGCCAATGGGTGTAAGCTGAAATGCAAACGCAGCATGAACCGTTGGTTCTTTAAACGATTCAGAGAAAAGTGCCCACGTGTTTTATATTCTGTTAGTAGATTTGATGAAAGTAGGGATAACAAAAATGAATAAAGATAAATTGATTTACGATCACTATATATACGTGAAATTTGATGGCGACGATCGGCTGTATGTTTATGGCACGAATGAAAAAAACCAAAACTCGGTGCTATCGCTAAATGTCAGACAAAGCGTGGCGACCAAGAAGGTATCGTAAAGAGGATTGTAGATTTCAGAACGGCGGTAGACAAAGCGTTTGGAAACGGCTTGGATTATATATCACTTGCCACGCTATCAGAAAAGAAAAATGAACCATGCAATACGGCTACTAATGTTGGCGATATTACTGACGAGCAAGGGCGTAAGTGGTTATTGAAAAAATCGTATGACCTTGGATATAGATACATCGCCGTCAACATACTCGGGGAACTGTGTTTGTGCAAAGTGCGACCTACGCGCGATAGAGGGTTTTGGTGTAGTCCAGGCGATAATGCAATGCCAATAAGTAAGTTGCCAAATATCTTTTTTGAGATTAAATGGGATGGCGATGTACTGTTAGATATTGCGAAAGAACTTAAAATTGTCGACTGGTCGAAGGTAGAAGTCAATACCGAAGTATTAGTGAGTGCGGACGGGGAAACATGGTGTAATCGACATTTTGCAAGTTATGATGAAGAAACAAGGTTGTTCTATACGTTTATTGATGGAAAGACGTGGTGGACAACTGATGATGTTGAAGAATGGCATTTCTGTAAGATGCCAAGTGGCGAATAGGAGAAATTGAAATGGACAAAACAATAGCTAAGAACCATATTGATATATCCGAACAATTATGGTTTATAGATTGGAAAATGGTACCAGTTGATACGCCAGTGTTAGTAAGTATGGATGCCGAGAAATGGCAGCGTAGTTACTTTGCCAAATATAGAGATAAAAACCATTGCAGATATGGAGTGTTTGTACACGGAAAAACAAAGTGGTCGTCAAGTGGAAAAATTTCATATTGGGAGTACTGTAAAATCGCTGAAGAATAAATGATAAGGAGATCAATTGGGAGGTTAAAATATGAACAGTGTACAAATTAGTGGAAATGTATCCCGTGATCACAACCTGCGATTCACGAAAAATGGCACAGCTGTATGTCGCTTTTCAGTTGCATGCAATGACGATTATATCGACAGTAATGGTGAGAAAAAGGAGCGGACAAACGGCTACTACGGGGCAAGAAGCATCAAGTTTTGACAGCATGGGAACACCGGTACAGGAAGAAATACCGTTTTAAGTAATTGCAGGGAAAGTTGTTGCACGCTTTCCCTGCTCTATCCGTTTTAATAAAGGGGGATACTATGTATCATAATGACTATATCAATGCCGTAAAAGAATATTTACGTCGGTATAACGAGTTCTGTCAGTATATCAATAACGTGAAAGCGGACATTGAGGACTTGAGGGCACTCAAGAATCAGGAAGCAGCTGCAGCAGTACCGACATTATCCCCTACTGGTGGCTGCAGTAGCGGTCAAAGTGTCAGCGTGGAAGAACGCGCCTTTTTCATGCAGCAAGAGATAGAGGATAGAATCGCAAAGTATCAGCACGATTTGCAACAGATAGCACCTCTCGTCAGACGGCTACAACGGTCATTAGACTTCTTAGAATCAAGTTCTGAAACGGATAGGCGCATTATACAGGCACGCTATATCGACGGGCAGTCGTGGGAACGTACGGCAGAATACGCGCACGCAAGTTATGGATATTGCCGAAGTAGGGAGAAGAAAGCATTGCAAACGCTTACGGGCATGATGTTCGGGCCGAATTCTATTCCGCTGCAAGGCACGTTATTATTCTTTGATGATTGTGGATAACTTTTCCGTCTGAACAGTTTTGAACAGATTTGTGCTAATTTATGACGTGAAAGTGATGGAAATATGAGGTATAGTGGTAGTGTAAGAATGCATATAGAAATGCAAAAGCTCCCCTTACAAAATGCAAGGAGAGCTTTTGCTGAACAGGTTGCGATCCTATTCAAGATTGTTTACACGAGACTGTGTTCCACTGTTGTCTTCCGAATCCTTAAAAAGAAGATATTCAGAAAGTTAATAGGCAAATTGTTGGAAAAGTACTTGAAACGATGTTGGGCAATATTGATAGTTTTAATCATGAATTTTCGTTACTAGCAGATCGAATAATAAAATTAACTACATAATTTTAATCCTTATCAAGGATATGATGTTGATGTATTAGACGTTAATGGAAATCCCGTAACAGGGCAAAATTTGCTGGGGAGTGTTAGGGATACCTATTTAGAATAACTCAAATAGCATTATTAATAGCATATCAAGGTGGTCACTTAAGTGGCTGCCTTTTTCTTTGCCTGAATTTGGGAGGTGGTGAGCGTGTAGATGCCCTTAACAGAAAAACAGCGACGGTTCGTAGATTATTACATAGAAACAGGAAATGCTAGCGAGGCGGCGAGACGAGCAGGATACAAGTTTGAAAATGCGGATGTTATGGGGCGGGAGAACTTACGAAAACCTACGGTTAAAGCTGCTATCGCAGAGCGTCTCAAGGTACTGGAAGACGCGCGAATCGCCAAAGCGGATGAGGTGCTGGAATTTCTGACGGCAACGCTGCGTGGGCAGGTGCCGGAGCCTCATGTCGTGGTGGAAGGAACCGGTGAAGGCTGTAGCAAGGCGAGGATCCTTGAAACAGCGCCCTCCGTCCGGGACCGAATTGAGGCGGGAAA
>NZ_AWXA01000014.1:0-18907 GCF_000478965.1 Megasphaera vaginalis (ex Srinivasan et al. 2021) | reverse complement strand
TCCATCGAAAATCACCGCGTTATACCTTCTTGCTGTCCGCTACCAACCGAAAAAACGTTGCTCACTGTCAATCAGCGGCAGTTCCGGCAGTCCTGTCGGCGACGGCTGAATCAGCCAGAAAACCAGAACGGCCAATACGGTCAGGCCAATCGCCAAATACGAAAACGAACCTTTCGTCCCGTGCTCGTAAAGCCCGAAGAGGCGGATGCCGACGGCGGAACCGATCGTCGAAAAAAGCGCGCCCAGAGAAAAATAACCGTAAAGAAAATACGCGCCGACAAGGGCGACTATAACCGCCGTATTGATGACAATAGGATACACGTTGAAAAGCTCCGTCCGCCGCGATCGCTGAAGCGCTCCAAACCAGTCTGTGAGCTCGATGCCAACCAAACCGACAAGAAAGGCTCCGCCATAGAGAAGTCGGTCCCAAACCCGTTCCCACTTACGGCGATCGCCGCCCTGCCAGGCAAGCACGGCCGTGCCTAAAATGACCAGCCCGACAAAAATATAATACCCATCTTCCGGCATGAAGCGAACGAGGGCGACGCCGCCAAGGGACAAAACGGCAGCGATACCGCACATCTTTGCCAATGAAGCGGTAGCCGGCTTATCCTTGACATCCATACTTTGATACATTTTGGCAAAGATTTCCGCCAAGAAAACGGCCACAAAGAAGACAATACCGAAAAAAGGGCTAAAAACGGCAGCAGCAATCGTAATCAAAACGGGAATCATAATTTTAAAACCGGGAAAAATAACGAAATCTTTAATTCCCATTACATGGCGCTGCGTATAAATCGTAAAATAGGTGAAGGCATTGAACATCAGCATTGCCGAAACCGCTTCAACAGGCTTTGCGCCCATATACAACAGGATCAACAACACTGCCGCGCTCATATTGACGCCTGTAAAACGGGCGAAAACGGCGCCGGCCAGACCGGCATTAAAAAAAGGCAATACTGCAAATAGACTCTCCATGAATGCATCTCCTAAACGTTATTTAATGTGATGACTGCCCCGTTCCGTCATCGGAACACCTTCCTTGCAAAGAGGACAGGCAGAAGGCTCATACGTCGGTACGGTCAAATGAAGCAAGGCCTGTACATGTTCTTTCGGTACGCCGAATTCAGCCTTGCCGCCGCTGCGGTCAACGAGCAACCCGACACCGACAACAATACCGCCGGCAGCCTTGACGACGTTGACTACTTCCTGAACGGATCCGCCCGTTGTCACAATATCTTCAACGACCAGTACCCGCTCGCCCGGCGCGATGCGAAAACCGCGGCGCAACGTCATGACGCCCTTTTCCCGTTCCGTAAAAATGGCCCTCGTCCCCAACGCTTTGCCCACTTCGTGAGCCAAAAGAATACCGCCGGTCATCGGCCCCATAACAGTCTGTACGTCTTGATCGCGAAATCGTTCCGCCAAGTCTCTGCAGAGTCGCTCCGTATATTCCGGGTGCTGCAAAACATTAAATTTTTCTACATAAAGCGGGCTGTGCAACCCCGAGGTCAAGAGAAAATGCCCTTCCAGGACCGCCTTCGTTTCCACCAATAACGCCTTGACTTCCGCTTCTGTCATCATCGTTTATGCCTCCTGAATTTCCGCTAAGATTTTTTCTGCCGCCGCCTTCGGATCGTCAGCCTGTGTGATCGGTCTGCCAATAACCAGATAGTCGGCGCCATCCCGCAAGGCCTGCTGTGGTGAAGCAATTCGCTTCTGATCATTGCTCTGCGCAAAAGCCGGCCTGATACCGGGTGTAACGATAAGAAATCCGCCGCCCTCAGCCTGCCGTATAGCCGATGCTTCATGCGGTGAGGAAACGACACCGTCAATGCCGCACTCATGCGCTAACGCGGCCAACCGCTTTACGGAATCGGCAATTCCGTATTTCGCACCCGTCTCCTGCCAGGACTCTTCATCGATGCTGGTCAGCACGGTCACAGCCAATAGCTTCGGCACGGCGCCGCCCCGGGCCGCCCCTTCCGACCGAACGGCTTCGGCGGCAGCCGCAAGCATGGCTCTGCCGCCGCCGGCATGAAGCGTCATCAGATCGGCACCGAGACGGGTCAAAGCCCGCACGCTCTGCCCGACCGTATTGGGAATGTCATGAAGTTTCAGATCGAGAAAAACGCGTTTTCCCTTTCCTTTCAAATAACGAATCGTTTCGGGGCCGGCACTGTAAAAAAGCTCCATGCCGACCTTATAAAAGGATATACTGTCGCCCAACCTGTCGACCAACCTTTGCATATCGTCGAGCGAGTGAACATCCAACGCCGCAATTATCCTTTCATCTGCCACCATAACGCCTCCTGACGTCATTGAAAATTGCATATCTAAATAATTATGTCATGTTTCAAAACGGGTGTCAAATACGCCGTTCTTCCTCCCTACAGACTGACAAAAAGAGAACCCTCCCTTTGAGACGGTTCTCCCTGCCTAATCATTCAAATTCTTTGATAAAATGAATCTTGGTAAACTCGTTCGTTGCGCTGTAAGAAGGAATTATACCAGAGTTTGCCGCCATAGAAACGCCGTCCATAGGCCAGATAAAACGCCGTTTCTCCTGCCGGCATGGAAATCCCCGTTTCGGCCCAGCTTCCCATCGGCTTCAAGTAATGCCAATTGGAGGTACCGTCCCTGTCGACATACATCTGCCGCAAATCCCAGTTATAGAAAAATCGCTTCGTCATTACTTTACTGATTGTCTTATTGCCCCTGTCTGCCGCCTAAACAGTACAGACATTAACGGCAATGATGTACCGCGGCGGCGCGCACTGTTCAACGATCAGCGAACTCTTATCCAAATACCAAGCCGTCCCCATGTGCCCATCGACGAAAACAAAATTATGCTCTCCATTGAGATGGTAATCATAGGCTGCCTGCAACGGCAGTACACTCCCTAAGACGAAAAATCCTATCAACAAAATGAAAGCACGTAAATTTTTCATCGTGTCGGCTCCTTTTACTTGTCTATACTCACGTTTACTTTTTCAGTGTATCATGTCCCGTAAATTTAGACAATATAGCAAAGGCGCATAACTTCCGGTGCAGGATTACAAGCCATATGTTACGCCAGTAGTAGCACTTTCTTTGTGCTGTGATTTACGTGCTCATCCCAAACCGTCTCCAAGGAGACTCTCCATAAACAGCTTAACACAAGCTATCCGTTTTCGCCTATGCGCCGACGCCTGCGATGTAACCAAGGCTGCCCGTCAATATCTGACGAACTTACAAAGCAACGGCTATTTGCCGTACATGACCGTACAACAAATCGGCAGACTGCCGGAGGCACCCGGTCGATAAACGACAGCAACTGCAAAAGGCCCGTCAAAACGCGCGTACGCCCGATAAAAAAGGGCAGCCATGACAGGCTGCCCTTTTTTCTTATGCGCATCAGTTGGCATTGGCATAAAAATCATCGGTAAACACGGAATAATACGAGTCCCCATAACTGTCGTATATTTTCTTGCTGCCGTAGAACCGCAGACCACAAACCGTATAGAAGGCCATTTCTCCCGCCGGCATAACGATGCCCGTCTCGGCCCACGACCCCTGCGGATCCAGATACCGCCAATCGGCATCGCCGTTTCTGTCGACATACATTTCCAATAACTCCCAGTTATAGAAGAACCGCTTCGTCTCTACCCTGCTGATAGCCGTATTCCCCCGATCAGCTCTCTCCACGGTACAGATATCGGCAATAATGATACATTGCGGCGGCTCATAGCGTTCAACATACAGCGAATCCTTATCCAAATACCAAGCCGTCCCCATATGACCGTCAACAAGAATATACCGCTCATTACCGCCCAGATGGACCCCGTAAGGATTCTCGTTGGCGAAGGCATTTCCGCCGGCAAGGAGTAAACAGCATACGTATAACCAAGCGATGAGAAACAACTTTTTCATAAAAATTCTCCTTTCATGACAATAGCCATCCCGACCATATCAGTCGTAATCGATCACCTTGCCGCTAATATAAAAAAATATTGCGCAAACGGTTTCCCTTACTCATCATTTACCCTGACCGGTTTTCTGTTTTTCGTCAAAACGGCGCGACGGAAGCATTCTTTGCTATGATCGTTAATAATACCGCAGGCCTGAAGATGCGAGTATATGGTCACCGGCCCTACATAAGTAAAGCCCCGCCTTTTGAGATCCTTGGCAATTCGTTCGGAGAGCTTATTTTTAGGCGGGATCCTGCCTTCTTCATGTTCCTTGTAGGTTACGACATTTCCTTGCGTAAAATGCCAAAGGTACTCGCTGAACGTGCCGAATGCTTGCTGCACTTGCCGTACTGCACCGGCATTGGCAATAACGGCCTTAATTTTCCGCGGCGAACGAATCATGCCATTGATCGCCAAGATGCGGTTTATGTCGCATTCATCGTAAGCAGCAATGGTGTCAATCGCGAAGTCCTCAAAAGCAGCCCGAATGATTTCTCTCTTTTGCAAAACCGTATTCCAACTCAAACCGCACTGCATGACTTCAAGCGTAAGAAACTCGAACTGCTTCGTATCGTCAAAAACGGGTACGCCCCATTCCTCATCATGATAGGTACGCATTTTTTCGTTTATTTCGCTCCACGAGCATCGTCTCATATCAATCCCTCCTTCTACAAGTATGACGATGAGCGGCCGTTCCGTCAATATCGGATGAAATTGCCAAAAGGCTTTCTCTTTACGCCCTGATCTGTGATATAATGATAACTAATAACAGTTCTCCATATACTATTACCGAAAAGGAACTCACTATGGACAGCAAAAAATATGAAAAAATGATAGAAATCAATCCTTATGTAATCAAATCAATCGAAAACCCGACAGAGGAAATGAAACTCCTCGCCGTCAGCCGCAACGGTCTTGCCTTGCAATATATTGATGCCCCGTCGCGACAGATGCAGGAAATTGCCGTTGCCAACACGGCACGGGCCATTCAATTCATTGCGGATCCTGCCGAGGAATTACTGGAAAAGGCCGTTTCCATGGGCTGGAACAACTTGGAATATATTAAAGACCCGTCAGATAAATTGATCCGGATGGCATTGACTCAATCTGGCTGGGCCATTAAATATGTTCCCGACCCGTCGGAAGAACTGCAACTGCTGGCCGTCTCCAAAAATTTTGACGCCATCAAATATATTGACAACCCGTCACAAAAAGTACAGGATGCGGCCGCTCGACTGAACTATAGAGCATTGCAGTACATACAGTCGCCGACGTTGCAAACGAAATGCACAGCCGTAAAGACCAGTGAACAGGCGTTACAGTTGATGTCCGACGTGACGAAAGAGCAGTTTCTCACCTTCCTGGGCATCAACATTCTCGTCATCAAATATATTCCTCGCAATATCGCCATTACCACGGAAGAAATCAAAGAAGTCTTGCAACGCGTCCTTTCCCGCGAAGATGTCGATGAAGATTATGTCCGCAATTACGTCAATTCCGGAGCGATTGACACCTTTACAGGCATGATGCCGCTCGCCAAGCTCATGTTCATTTATGAGACGGGAAGCAAAAAAACAAAAAAATAACAGTTGATGAAAGGTTAAAAACGAACTAGGTGATCTTATGAATTTTTCAGATACGTTGCAAAGCATAGAACTGGTGCTAGCCGCCCGTGAAGTACCGCTCTTAGTCGGCGAAACCGGTATCGGCAAAACGACACTGGCACGGGAGTTGGCCCGGAAAAACGGCTGGACGCTGGTCACGATCGACGGCAATCTTCTTAAAGAAGGAGAAATCGGCGGCTTGCCGACAGTGGAAACCTATAGGAAAAAAGGAGCGGACGGCACCGTATCGGCGGAAAAAGCGACGGTTTACGCCGTTCATCACACGTTGCGTCTAATCGACAAAGAACGGGAAGCCGGCAACACGGTACTCCTGTTCATTGACGAGATCAACCGCTGTGAGCATGCCGTACAACAAGAACTGATGAATCTCATCTTAAATCGCGAAATCAACGGCTATGTCCTTCATGATGATGTCAAAATCGTCGCCGCCATGAATCCTGCCCAAACGTACGATTACCAAACGGTGGAAATGGATGCGGCACAGGAAAACCGCTTTGTATGGCTTTACATGGAACCCGATTATCTCCAATGGCTGAATTGGGCTTCGCAAGCCGGCATTGCCGATAAGGTCATGGAATTTATTTCCACCTATCCGGAATACCTGTGCCGCAAAAACGAAGATGACATTAACGCTACGCCGCGCAGCTATGAGCGGATTTCCGGCTTATACCGCCTCTATACGGAACATAGAGGCACCATTTCCAAGGCCGTCTTTTATAACGTTATTCAGGGGAATGTCGGCAAGGTGATCGCTGAAGAATTCGTCCATTTTATCGAAAATGACAGCACGCCGCTGATCTCATATGACGATGTCTTCACGCCGTCCTTATTCAGCCGGGAATTAGCCGAACGCATCGAAAAAGAAAGTCATACCCGCCTCTACTTGACGGCAAAAAACATCTTGCGCCGCCTGGAAAACGTACTTGCCGTTCATCAGGAAGATCGTACTGAAAAGCTCGACCGACTTGTCGCTTTTCTGCAAGCCTATCCTGTCGACCTGATGATCGGCGTCATGAAAGATATGCGCAGCAACGCGCCTGCCGTATATGCTGCCGCACTGGATCACGACGCCTTTATCAATGCCTATTTTGCGGCGTATAAGAAAATTCGGTAACGCCTATGAATACGAATCTGCTCAGTGACATTCTCCTGTTGTATCAAGACGTAGCCGTCCTTGTCGACGAATATAAAGCAACAGAACATAAAAAGGATATGCCCTTGCCGCCATTAACGCTGCCTCCGGACATGAGCGAGCGATTTGACGCAATCCTCGCCAAAATCAACTTACGTCTCATGGACGACAGCGATAATTTTTACGGCTATTTTCTCTTCCAAATGGGAAAAAGCTTTCGCTTTGATATTGCGTCTCCTTCCGCCGTCACCTTCAAAAACGGAAAATATGTCATGCATTTTAATCCGTATATTTTCCTGGCACTGACAATCGAACAGATGGAAAGCGACATAAAACATGAAATTATTCATATTCTGTCACTCCATCTCATGCGGGCGAAAGAAATGCGCACCAAATACAGCAAGCTGGCCGTCAATCTGGCTATGGATATTGCCGCCAACATGTATCTGGACAACGTGCCGCCTGATTCGGCAACCTTAGCCTGGGTCAATATGGCCTACACGAGCGACGCCCCGATGGCGCCATACGAAACGTATGAATTGTACGCCGAACGTATCCAAGAAGAACTAAATAAGTTGAAATTGACGGAAGATGCCTACGATCCCGGCAGCAGCCGAAACGACATGATTCAAGAAAAATATGACCCCGAAAACACGCACGATATCTGGGATGAATCAGATGACGCGGACGAAGACATAATCAAAGCATTTACGCAAACATACATCGAAAATGCCCGCAAGGGGGAACTCCCTAACTATTTGGAAAGCATGCTCGCAACACTGAAAGAGGATCATCAAGGCCTTCCCTGGAACTGGTACTTGAAGAAACTCGTCGGCTCCGTCACAGCCGGTAAAAAAAAGACGACGACTCGACGCAACCGGCGTCAGCCGGAACGACTTGATCTGCCAGGCCAGCTCAAAGGCCATAAGGCGAAAATCTTTATCGCCCTCGATATTAGCGGCAGCATCAGCGACGGTGAATTCAAACAGGCAATGGAAGAAGTATTGCAAATCGTCCGTTCCTGCAATCATGAAATCACGATTGTCGAATGTGACGATCATATCCGGCGTGTTTATGCGGTGAACACGATCCATGACCTGAAGGAGCGCCTGAAAATCAGAGGCAGTACCGCTTTCTCCCCCGTCTTCGAATACGCCAACAGTCAACATATTGATCTTCTGGTCTACTTTACGGACGGTGCCGGCGAAGCGACACTGAAAACGAAGCCAAGAGGCTATAAACCGCTTTGGATCCTTTCCGGACACAGCGACGCCCTATCCATCGCAACGCCCTACGGCATGGTAAAACGGCTCAAACCGATTGACGACGAAGACCTTTATAACTTTGACGATGTTCAAAAAGGCGGCTTCGATATGAACAATCAAGAACGGATCAGCGTCGCCATGGACAGACGGTTATAAAACAGCCTGAGCGCGGCAACGAAAGCAATCTGCCGTCGTCTTTTCTCCACCGGTTAACAAGTTCTCGGCTAAATGGAAAGTCCACCATATGCTTCTGTCGGCAAGCCGTTCTCTTGCGGCCTCATTCCTGACTGCAAGCGAATACATGCTGGCATCAATACTCCCGTAAGTATCTTCATCGAATTCCCTAACGACATTTTTCCTGGCAATGTTCCACTGCAAGCGCCACTACCACACGATCCCGCGCGTAAACAATTATCGCTATTGGTACCGCCATTCGTCAATACTGCCGCATAGATTAGTCCCCAAGCCGCCATTCTTCTTCCCGGATCCGGAATTACAACATCGTTGTCGGCATATTTGCGCAACATATCCGCCTTCTCATTCTTCTCATTGCCTGCAACCGTAAATCCCCTAATACCTTAGGGAATTTTATTTATCAGCCCTAATAATTGCTATTAATATTTCATTATATTCTGAAATACAACGTTTTTATCTGTCCTATTTTCATAACAATGAGAGATATTCGCGTGAAAATTAATTTTTGCCGGCGCTGCTAAAGTGAATACTTGCTGTTCCAACTGCAATGTTAACGTTCCTTCCGTCACGATGATGTATTCTTCTGAAGCGCTGCGATGCGGCTCTGACGGATGCTTTGCCCCCGGCTGCAAAATAATGTAAAAATACTCAAAGCCATTGACCGGATTAAAGGGGAAAACAGTATAGAGAATCATCTGTTTATTTTCATCATAAACCGGTTTTAAATCCTTCATGATCTCAACGGCTTTATAATCTTGCACTTGATCGTTCAATAAGGTAGACAAAGAGATTTGTAGTCCTTTCGAAATTTTCCATAAAACGGAAACCGTCGGAATGGAAACGCCCCGCTCAATCTGACCCAACATGGCCTTGCTGACTCCTGTCAAAGCCGATACATTGTCCAGCGTAAGCTCTCGCTCAAAGCGAATTTTCTTCAGTACCTTCCCTATTTCTCTGGTAGGATCATCATCGATAAAAAGATTTTTTTCCATTTTCCACATGCATGATAACGAGTAAAGACACCTTATCATGTTCCTTTCTTTTCACATCTTTCAACCTAATTAAAACAAGAACAATTAACGATATTCTTCTCAACAATATACGCCACTTGTTTATAAAAAGATTACCAGTTGATATACTTTTTTAATTTTACCTCTTACAGAAATACGCCGTCAAGAATAGTAAGAATAAATCGATGGGGGGCGCAAAACAAATTCGGCGCAAGATCGTTCCTCCTATTCAGAAGGGCATGATTTTTCTTTCTATACCCGTCATTGTAAAACAACTATGGAACCCATAAATTAAGCAAAAGCAAACAACTTTAGATATATAATGCGTCTGGTTCCCCTTTACTAAGGATAGAGTAACTAATATCCCTTTGCCGATTCATCATCTGTACCTAAAGCATTGTCTATTCTTTCCGTGTATATCGAATGAAAGATACTCACTTCCATAAAACGATATGGAAAATAACAAAAAACACAGCAAACTTAATCAATACTTCCCATGATGCTTAATAAAATACAATTTAATTGTATAAAAACAGAGCGATGCTCAGAATCTTATTCTTCATCGCACCGCTCGCTGTCTCTTCTCTGAACTATATTTAATTATAACCTATCTTGCCTTATTTAATCTGATCGTTTTTCTTCTATTAGCATTTCTATCTTTTTTCTGAAACCCGACACGCTTCACCGTCTTTATTTTACTGGCTGCAACATTTCCTGCAAATAGAGGCTCCGTAATAAAGGATTATTTTGCTGACGGCATTAGTTGTACATTGATAACCTTACCTCCCATATATCTGTCTCCTTTGAACATAACGTCACTTAACTAGCTTTCTGTTACCGCTGTTCTAAAGAAAGGACCCTAACAAACTATTTTCGATTGGTGACTTACTGACTTGAAAGTATAGCTGCTAGTTTTGTTTAGACGGATTCTTTATAGACAGATTAAAATAAACTCTCGCAATAATAACCCCACCTACAATAATAAAAATATTCAGAAGCCACCCTGGTAACTGCACTAATTCCCATAGATAGGACGTCGCTATCGCAAAAATAATGGTCCAAGCGCCCATCCCCAGATTTTTACATGCCAGTTGAACATATACGGCTCCAAATACAACCGTCAACACATATTTAAAAGAATGTTGAATGAACGGAGGTAAAACATCTAATATTCCTTGTCCGACAAACACAAATATCGTGACCATGATAACCGACGTAATGATACTGCCAGCTACCCCAATAGTCGAAATGACATCGCCTTCAGGCGTACTGGGTTCTACGTTCGCGGCCTTTTGTGCCATTGTCGCACTGGGACAACGAATATCAGCATTACTGCCGGCAATCCATCCCAAGTAAGAGCCACTAACACCTAATAAGCTAAAATAGGTAATTGGCTGTACTAACCAAGATGCGCCAAAGGTAACAGCCAAAACAGCCCAAATTTTTAAAACATCTCCTGCAGGAGGCATAATTCCATATACTAAATACACATACAGTGCCGGAGCAAAGTTTGCTATTCCCGAACAAATCATGGCAATAGTACCAATACGAATAGCCTTTTGATTATAGCTCATACCAATTAAATCGGACATGAAGTATCCTCTCCTCTAATACTATCCAAAAACAGCCGTCGTAACTAACATTCCTATCAACATTGATAATCCCAGCGCTAACTCTTGCAGTCTCGCATGCTTTGCGAAAATTTTCGAAATAATTAACATAGAAATTGCGGATATTGCAGTTGCACACCATAATCCCGGCTTTAGAGAAACTAGTTGTCGAGACGTCAAATAGGCAAAAAGCCCCACCGTTGCACCTGATAAAGCTAGCTTCACCCAAACAGGATCATATTTCTCATTTAACTTTGTAACATATTTACTCATACCTAGAGTCAAAATAAGTGTAACTAAAATCCAGCCAAAATTATTTAATGCCATTCCCCATAACGCATAAGCAAAGCCTTTTATGCCAAACCCAGTCGACTGCGGGTCAAGTCCCACTACCCCGGCAGCCAAAGAAATTGCAGCAATCTCGGTCCTCGCTGCGCCAACATCGTTTAATCTCATCCATGTGGTTGGCGCTCCCACCACCGCAATTAAAGCAAAAGCGATAATAACAGGGGATAGAGACGGCCCAATGGCGGTAATCATAGCCGATCTCAAACCAGCTATACAGCGTCTTTTCTCTAATCCTATTTTTTCAGCCTCTGCAAACGATACCTTCAAATATACTATAGCGGATATGAGTAAAACGATAATCATCAAACTCGAAATTGCCCATAATCCAGGACTATTCAGGATTGCCGTTTCTTCCATTGAATTCACTCCCTATCAAAAATTTTCATGATTTAAAAATTCAAAGCTCCTGCATCAACAATAGCGGCTGTAAACCACTTAACCCTGTCATAAAGAGAGCTTACGACAGCAAATTCCCGAAGCGTATGGTTCCAATTTCCTCTCACGCCACAAGAACACAACACAGGCGTTCCCGCTTGTTGTATAAAGGTAGCATCCGAACAGCCACCAACTTGCACAGGTGTTGTATCGGGATAATTATATTTTCGGGCTACATCAGCCATAAAATCATACAATGCCATAATTTTGTGATCAGTTTCAAGAGGAGTAAATAAATTCAATTCCGTATATGTGCAACTTGTTCCTCCTACGTAGTTCTTTTCGCAAATTTGTCTTACAGCCTCTTTAACTCGATTCAATTCTTTTACTGTTTTAAAGCGAATATCTAATTGGCACATACACTCTGCCGGGACTGCGTTGGGAATGGTACCGCCTTTTATAACACCGGTATTAACGGTAGTCCCTTTTTCAATATCTGTTAATGATTGAAATGCAAGTACTTTATGCGCCATTTCCTCAATAGAACTAATCCCGTCCAAGAATGCAGCTCCAGCATGCGCTGACCTTCCCTTGACAAATACGTCAATGCCCAAACGACCTTTTCTTCCTACTGCCAAACCGTTATCCATGAGACCAGTTTCCATATTCAATGCAAAAAGACAATGTTTTGAATTCTCCTTAATAAGATCTGCCACATTTGTAAAATGGTGTAGCCCCTCTTCGTCCGGCGCAAATAAAATTTTTAGTGGTCGCTCATCATATCCAATGGAATTCAATGCTTTAACAACATACAATGAAATTAAAATACCGCCTTTCATATCTAATACTCCCGGTCCATATGCATTCCCATCCTTAACCGTAAACGGTTCCTCCAGGTATAAATCAGAAGCCAATGCGGTATCCATATGTCCGCTAAATAAAATAGCTTCCTTATCCCGATTTTCGCCTAATGTTCCCATCAGTAATTTCCCGGATTCCGGAGCAACATCGACAAGTTCACAAAGAACCCCTTCATCTTCAAATTCTTTTTTCAACCAGACTGCCACTGCACTCACAGCATCGGCATCTCGCCAAAAATCCTTAAGATTGATCAATTCCCGGTACTTTTCAATCATTTCATCTTGATGCGAATCAACATACTGCTCAATTCTGTTTAACACTTCTTTTTCCATTTATAAAGCCTCCTTATATTCCTATCATCATCAAAAACACTCGCATAAGCCACATAGATATAAATGCATCAAAAATAGGCAAAAACAATAAAAGATTATGCCATTTTTCATTTACCTCAGCTACGATGATGACTCGAACAAAACCTGCCAATAATGTCCCCATGGTGATAACGGCGGGAAACAGTATAGTCGCCTGCAGCGCTGTTAATTGTCCTGTTTCAACCATAGTCGCTACAGTGGCGACGCCTGCCGCCTTAGCAAAAAAGGCCGCTATTAATGCTACAATTGCTTCTCCAGGCAATCCAAATACAGCCATGAGCGGCGCCACCAGATTCCCAATAATTACCATTAACCCCGTAATAGTTAAAAATTGAACCAGAACGTACGCCAAAATTAACGCAGGCGTCACAATTTCTGCACATAAATAAAAGCCCTTTTTAGCTCCTGCCATAAACAGCCCTACTATATTGGGATTATGTTCTTTATTGACTATGCCCTCTGACTGTCCCATTATTATGTCGCCCCTTTCTTGGCAAATTGATGCTTCTTTTTAATGAGAATATAACCGCGGACGACATTGGCCCCAATAACTTTAACGATAAAAATGCTCGCAATAACAATTCCAATAGGGCAAATACAAATAGGAATAAGTGCGGCGCCGCTACCAAAAACATTACTGATCAGCCCGGATCCTGCAATCTGATATGAAGCGAAAATGGCTCGTTCGTCATCTGTAATCAAGTTGTTATCTGATAAATTTTTAGTCATTACCGCTGCTGCGTCCGTACTAGTAAAACTACTGACGAATGCTAACCCTGTCGTTCCAGGGATACCCATCAGTGGCTTTAGGATATACTTAAATACCTTTTCCGCTGCAAGCAATGCGCCTAAATGTTCCGCAACATTAATTAGCCCCAAAGAAAACATCACTGTTGGAAATAATGTTAATGCAAAAAGGAATCCGCCACTAGCTCCTGTTCCCCCCTTTCCAATGAAAGTATCCCCTTGTCCGATATGACCAAAATTTCCGATAAGAACCTGAAAGTCAACAGCTCTTAACGGCGAATCAGAATGAGTAAAAATACCAGAAAAAGCGACTACCAAAAGCATAAGGGAGAACCAACTTTTCCATGTTAACTTACTCCGCTCTTGTTTATTCATCAGAATCACCTCCCGACTAGCATCAATATCCCGGACTTAGAACTCACTTAAATAGCCATCTCTATCCCTTTATCATTCATCAAAAATATTATAAAATAACTTATAAATGTAATTTCTCACAAATATTTTCAACAATCCCCATTTATGATACAAGGTGATTTATGATTTTACTTAAGGTCATTCTATATTAGGGCTTATGTCTTTTATAGTGTTTAATTGTTGAATTATATTCTTTTATCATTCTTTATTTCGTCTCTATTTTTTTAGAAAGAGGCCTTACAATGCGCATAGCTCTATTGGTCCCCGAAAAAATGTTATCTACGGAAATAACGCTATTAAAAGAGAAATTCCCAGAATTATTATTGGATTTCATATTCTATTCTTCTGTTTTCAAAATCCCCAACATCTTTTCAGTCCAACAAAAAGAATATGATGCAGTATTATTTTTTGGAAAAACAACGTTAAATTACGTCGCCTCGAAACTTACACCGACAATCCCCTGGTACGTAATTCCCCGAGATACGGCAAGCCTACTCCAACTTCTTTTTAAGATTTCTCTCACAGGCTATAATTTATACAGATTAGTTACGGATATGCCTGAAAATGAATTGACCATCATAAAAGATGCCTATAGCGAATCAAATATTCCCCTCCAAAAGCTAACCTTGATTCAACCTCCTACATTTATTTTTGATGAAGTATTTTATAATCATTTAACTGACTTCTATATAAATGATTACAAACATAATACAAATTCCACATATATAACGATATACTCCGATGTATATAAAAAATTACAAAACCGAGGAATTCCAATTCTATTTGCCAGTTCTTCTTTAACAGATATCTCTAACAGTATTGAAAAGGCCCATACAAATTTTTTATTACATGCCAGCCGGGAAAGCCAAATTATTATTATTCATGCGGCCATAGACGAACTCAACACCTTTTCGCCTATTATTGAAGACGAATACCAGATGGCAATGGAGAATTTAAATATCGCTAAATATATTTATTCGTTTGCTCGAAAAATACAAGGAGCCGTTTTTGCAATCAGAGAAACCGAATATTTGATTTTTTCTACGCGTTCAATTGTTGAACATCAGATAAATAAATTCAATGATTTTACTTTAGCGCATGATGTAAAAAAACACACGGCAAGAACGCTCAGTATCGGATTAGGCTTTGGAAAGACCGCTACTGAAGCTAAAAATCATGCCTACATCGGTTTGAAAAGATCTCAAGAATCAGGCGGTAATCAAATTTTCCTCGTATACGATAAAAATACGATTCGTGGCCCCTTGAATACTCCGCCTAAATTAGACCCGATTATTTATGACCATTTTCAAGAAATCTCCAGTAGAGTCGGTATCAGCCCATTTACATTAAGCCAAATACATAAATTGTTAACAGAAAGAGGAATTCAAGAATGTACAGTAGCTCAGCTTTCCGATTATTTACAGATTTCTAAACGAGCCGTTAATAGGATTGTTTTAAAATTGCTGGACAATAACTACTGCATCGAAATAGGCCGACAATATCATCATAAAGCCGGTAGACCTTCCAGAATTTTAAAGTTCAAAATATAATCTGTAAAAAACTCCTGAGAGATTCCTCTCCTTTAACGTAATATCGGCTTGATGGCGCCCCCACTTTCGCTTACCTTTCAGAACCTATTAATTTTCTGCGATTATTTCCTCATGTAAGCTAAAATAAAAGCAGCGCCATATTGCGAACAACAAGTTCACAATATGGCGCTGCTTTAACTGTCATAACAGAACACACTGCCAATCCATCTCAGATTAGATCGCTCCTATTTAGAAAGAAAGGAGTCATTTATACGAGATGACACGTACTCCTTCATTTTCTATTACTGTAACCAAAGAATTCATGTAGTCTCTATCCGGTGTATCAAAACGAGAAAAATCACGATCCATTCCTAATTGTTTGAATTTATCTTCTCCATAATGATGGTAAGGCAACAATTCCATGCAAGGGTCTTGTACATTATCTCTGACAAATTTAGCGGTTGCTCGGATATTATCAATATCCGCATTAACACCTACAATAGTAGGGACTCTAACCACAATTCCTTTCCTTTTTTGACCCAATCGCGAGATGTTATTCAAGATCAGATCATTATCGACACCTGTAAAAAATCTATGCTTAGCTGAATCCATCAATTTTATATCTATGAAAACTAAATCCAGTTTAGCAAAGGTTTCTTCCATCTCAGCAAATGAAAAGTAGCCGCTCGTTTCTATTGCCTGGTTTAAACCTAAATCGTAAACGGCATTAACCAGCTCATTCAAAAATACGGGCTGCATCGTACACTCTCCACCAGAATAAGTTACTCCACCTCCGGATCCGTAAAAAAATTGCATTTGCGATTCCAATTGTTTAATTACTGCTTCTACCGTAACCTCAGTAGTTGTATTTTTCCTGGCCTTTTCCAAACAAACTGCGGTACACTTTCCGCAAGCGGTGCATTTCTTGCGTTCGTCAGGAGTATTCAAATCAATTCCTACACCTTCCGGACATACCTCCTTACACCGTCCACAGGAAACGCAGCGGGAAGAGATATACAGAATCTTATTCCCAGAAGTGTACCCTTCGGGATTCGCACACCATTGACAGCGAAGAGGACAACCGGAAAAAAATATCGTTGTCCTTAATCCTTCGCCATCATTGACGGAAAAGTTCTGGAGTTGCAAAATTTTCCCGTTAGAAGGCATCATGAACTGACCGCCTGATAATGGAATCCTGAAGTCGCTTAGATAGATGCACAAATTGTGTGCTATATCCCGCTACACGAACCAATAAGTCCTTATAATTATCCGGATTTTTTTGTGCGTCAAGTAATGTTTCCGTAGATAAAGTGTTAAATTGTACATGGAAGGCGCCCATATCAAAAAACGATTGTACTGCCGCCGCCAAATTACTACGTCCCCGTTTTGTTTCCACTAAATCATGACTTAATCGCAAGTTTAAAAGAGTTCCGCCAGAATGGATATCTTGATTCATTTTGGCGCAAGATTTCATCGCTGCCAATGGGGTGGAGGTGTCAGTCCCTCCCACAGGGGATACCCCTTCCGAGATCGGATCCATCGCATTTCTGCCGGACGCCGATGCCCCCAAAACCTTACCGGTTGGAATAAAATTGGAAATCCCCATAAAGGCCGTCGTAAACGAATTTCCATAGTAATCACGATATTTTATGGTTTCTTCATAATAGTGATTTTCTATCCGTTTCGCAATATCATCTACATAATCATCATCATTTCCATATTTCGGGCAATCCAGCGCCTGCTTCTGCAATAATTCATATCCGTCCCAGTTCTTATCGCAAGCATCGAAGAGTTCTTCAATAGTACACACCTTATCTTCAAAAACAAGTTTTTTAATTGCCGCCAAGCTATTTGCCGACTCGGCCAATCCTATCCCCGTAAGAACAGGTCCGATATTATATTTGGCACCACCATCGACGATATCTTTGCCCTGCCTGATGCAAGACTCGGATAAAGCCGAGAAGAACGGCCGAGGAATATACGCGCGTTGCAATTTTTGGGCAAGTATAGAAGACTCTACAGCTACAGCGATTAAATTATCAAACTGTTTGTAATAAGCATCAGCCAATTCTTCATACGATTTAAAATTTCTATCCATAGGAATACCCATCTGTTTGCCATCCAGACGGCTTTTCCCACAGTTTGTCGCATATTCCATTGCCGCACTGAAATTGACATTAGCGGTACTTGTCCATTCAAAAGTCTTACGGAAGTGCGGGACCACACACCCGCAGTTGTTCCAATCACGGGCATCTTTCGTTTCATACCCTAAATTTTTCAACATCATATATCCGGTTTTATCACTATGAATGGCAGGAAAACCAGTCCCCTGTGCAACGAGTTCCATGACTTTATCGACAAATTCTCTCGGGCTGTCGTGAGAAATTCTTACGGATAACCCCGGTTGATGCGTCTTGACTTCACTTGTCGCCTGTAAAGCAAGATATGACAATTCATTGGTGGCATCTTTACCGGAACGATCACAGCCGCCGACGGTTAAATTTTGAAACTGATTGTAACCGGCGAAAAAATCTGCCGTATTGGCGGATATGGTCCAAACCCATTCAGACAATTTTAACCAATAGCATTCTATTAATTCCAGAATTCCCTCTTCATCGTGAAGTTTATGAACCATATCATATTGATAATACGGATACATATATTGATCAAATCTACCCGGATTGAGAGACAAGGGATTTTCCATGATAATCCCTCCCCATTGATAAAACCAAATCATTTGGAGAGCTTCCTGGAAGGTAGTCGGTCTTTCTGCGGGAATTTTATCGCAAATTTGTGCAATCTGTTCTAGCTCAGCTCTACGTACGGGATCGTTTTCAAGCGCAGCAAGTCGCTTCGCTTCTAACGCATATCTCTTTCCTAACGTAATCATCCCTTCACCGCAAAGAATCACAGATTGATAGAAATCACGCTTTTCCAGTCCATCAGGACTGGTGAATTTAACTTGGCTAAGCTTATCCTTACATTCATCGATAATCCCTTGCCAACCTTTTTTAAAAAGCACATCCTGATAGTCCGGTGTTATTTCGCCAACCGATTGTCTCCATTTTGAATCGGTGTCAACAATTCCCGTATCTACGCCTACTTTTGCCGTTTCAGGAGATACTTGCGACAGAAATGCTTCTTCTACCGATTTCCCCTTCCAATAGGGAAATATCTCTTTACGAACAAAATCTCTTTGTTCAGCACTCATTTGATAAGGATCCTGCTCTCTGGTAGAAAAATTATCCATTTCCTTCTCCACCCAAGTCCAAGAGAATTCCGGAGTTAAAATACCACACTTTCTGAACTCCCCAATCGCGCCGACAATGAGTTCTCCTTCAAAAATATGGACTTCAATTTGTTCGCAAACATCTTTAAACGCTTTTGCCCTTCTAATAATTGCTGATTGCCCTTCAGACTTTTTATACGATTCGGTCCATATGCGTGCTCGTTCGTAAGATATAGCAGGCAAAAA
>NZ_AWXA01000013.1:0-1152 GCF_000478965.1 Megasphaera vaginalis (ex Srinivasan et al. 2021) | reverse complement strand
CGCAAGAGAGCGCCGGAAGTAACCATGCGCTGTACTTCGTTCGTTCCTTCATAAATCTGCGTGATCTTAGCGTCGCGCATATGACGGGCAACAGGATATTCTTCACTGTAGCCATAGCCGCCGAAGATCTGAACAGCATCAACGGTAACTTCCATAGCAATGTCGGAAGCATACATTTTAGCCATAGCAGCATCAACGGAGAACGGTTTCCCTTCCTGTTTCTTCATAGCTGCTTTGTATACGAGAAGACGGGCTGCTTCAATTTTCGTTGCCATATCGGCAAGTTTGAAGGAAATAGCCTGAAATTTGCAAAGCGGTTTGCCGAACTGTACACGTTCTTTAGAATATTTGATTGCATCTTCCAACGCTGCTTCAGCAATACCGAGAGCCTGCGCAGCAACGCCGATACGGCCGCCGTCCAAGGTCATCATGGCAATCTTAAAGCCTTTGCCTTCTTCGCCGAGAAGATTTTCAGCAGGAACTTTTACATCCTGGAATACCAATTCCATCGTTTGCGAGGTATTAATCCCCATTTTGTCTTCTTTCTTGCCGAATGTGAAGCCTTCCATGCCTTTTTCCAGAATGAAAGCGCTGATGCCTTTATTGCCCTGAGTCTTGTCCGTCATGGCAAATACGATATAGATATCAGCAGCACCGCCGTTGGTGATGAAGATCTTGGAGCCGTTCAATACATAGTAGTCGCCTTCTTTAACGGCAACGGTCTGCTGCCCGGAAGCATCCGTGCCGGCATTGGGTTCCGTCAAGCCGAATGCACCCAATTTCGTGCCTTCGCAAAGGGGTGTTAAATATTTTTTCTTTTGTTCTTCATTACCGAACTGCCAGATCGGGTTGGCGCAAAGAGAAACCGTGGCAGACAACGTAATCGAAACCCCGGCATCATATTTTGCCAATTCTTCAACCGTCATGATGTAGCTCAAAACATCAGCTCCGGCACCGCCGAATTCTTCGGGGAAATAGGTGCCGGCAAGGCCCATGCCCAACATTTCTTCCACTAAAGCTTCATCGTACTCATGCTTATGATCACGCTCCGTAACTGTCGGCAACAATTTCTTAACACCAAAATCTTTCGCCAATTTGACAAACATTTCCTGATCTTCTGTGCAATTAAAATCCATTCTCTTCCACTCTCCT
>NZ_AWXA01000012.1:0-2694 GCF_000478965.1 Megasphaera vaginalis (ex Srinivasan et al. 2021) | reverse complement strand
CTAGAATCCTTTTTTTCTATCTGTCCATGTCACACAGAGCCGGAATACCGTAAGCGCCGACGGCATCCCGAACGGCGCGACGGACAGCTTCTTCTACGGCGTAAGCCGCCAGGATTCCGACACTGTTGACCTCACCCGATACGCCGCCTGTGCTCAAGGCGTAGAGCGTATCGCCGTCTGCCATCGTGTTGACCGGTCTGACGGCGCGGACAATACCGTTACTGCCCAAAGCGGCGACTTTGTTCATCGCCGTTTTATCCAGAGCCGCATTCGTAACGACCGCGCCGATCGTCGTATTCGTCGTACAGCCGCCGGGAACCGCCGCGGACCGCTCCAGATCGCCCAGCATACACTGCACCGTATCGGCAAATTCTCCTTCTTTCGTCAACATTCCGGCCAGAATCCGTCCATCTTCACCGTACACGTCGCCGAGAGCATTGACAGCGACAAGGGCGCCGACTTTAACGTCGCCAGCTTGAAAAGCGGCAATTCCCAAACCGGCTTTCATCATCGTCGCCGCGCCGCCGTACTTGCCGACAGTGGCGCCAATGCCCACGCCGTGATTACCGCCTTGGGGCCGGTTCTCTTCACTGTGGACGCAGGCGGCGTACCCCATGGCGGCATCGGGGCGCACGGTACTGCTGCCGCAAACCAGATCAAAAATGGAAGACGCGACGACGAGAGGCACCTTGCAGACGGACGTCGCAAAGCCGATATCCCGTTCCTCCAGATATCGCATCACGCCGCCGGCAGCATCGAGACCGAACGCGCTGCCGCCGCAAAGCACGATGGCATGGATCACCTCTGCAGCCGCCACCGGCCGCAGCAATTCCGTTTCCCTGCTTGCCGGTCCGCCGCCGCGCACGTCAACCCCGCAAGGCCCGCCGGCCGGGCAGATAATAACCGTACAACCCGTGCCGGCATCGCGGTTTTCTCCGTGTCCAATGCGTACGCCTTCAATTTCATGAATGGCAATTTCCTTCAACATAACCCCAACTCCTATTTGCGAAAATCCTTCCACAACATGCTGGTCTGGATTCCCGTATTGTTCTGATACTTCCCGGTCCGGTACGTATCGTATTCGCCGTCAATATCATGATAATAAATCTGGCATATCTCCACGTCCGGATAAATGCGAATCGGCTGGACGCAGAAAATTTCCAGCGTCCAATACCCGGAAAACCCGACATCGCCGAAGCCCGCCGTCACATGGATGAAAACGCCCAATCGGCCGACGGAAGAACGGCCTTCAAGCATGGGGATGTAGCCTTCCGTTTTCGTATACTCGTTCGTCCTGCCGAGATACAGCTTATTCGGCTGCAAGACATAGCCTTCTGCCGGAATCGTAATGGTTGAAGCCGTATTTTCCTTTGCCATGTCCAGCTCCTGGTGATCGTAAACCATCAGTTCATGATACAGGGAAAGATTATAACTGTTCGGATTGACGCGGCTCCGATCAAAGGGTTCGATTATAATTTCCTTGCCCATGTGCTTTACAATTTCCTTACCGGAAAGAATCATCTTCATCATCCTTTGCAACTATGAATTTGTTCTATTATACCACAAGGCGAAAACGGCGTGCGCCGTCATTTTTTTCATAACACTGCGCGACGATCTTGCATTTGTCCCAAAATGCCGTATACTGAAAAGGATCTTGTCAAAGGAGCGATCGATCATGAAGAAAATGATTCTCGCCGCAGCGCTTGCCGCATCTTTCATCACCGGTGCAGCGGCGGCCGAAACGTACCATACCTACACGGACAGAGAAAACAGATTTACCCTGTCCCTGCCAGACAGCTTTACCGTCGTCACGCCGCTGCGCCGGGAAGTGAAACTGGCCGCCGTCCGTCCCGACGGCAAAGTCTGCACGCAGATTTCTGAAGAACCCTGGAGCGACGCGGAAAAAAAACAGGGCGGCAATCGCCTGCTGAATTGGCAAAAATCATATCTTGCCGCACTCGCTAAGGATGCGGGCATTTCCCGACTGCACCACGAACTCACCGTCCTGAACGGGCGCCAATGTCTGCGCATTTCCTATACCTGCACCCTTCCCTACGGCAATGATACCCTCGCGTTGTACGTCGAACGCATTATCTTTACCGACGGCGACAAGATCATTACCGTGATGAACAGTGTCGAAGAAAAAAGAAAAGAAGCGGCACTGCCGCTGTTCGATACGATTGCCGGCTCTTTCTTCTTTTATTGAAAAACGGCGGCAGCCGATCAAAAAAGCCTCCGCACTGCGTAAAATCGCAATGTGGAGGCTTTTCTTTTACACCTGGCCGAAGGCAGGCGAATTATTCATAATCGTAGAAGCCTTTGCCCGTTTTACGGCCGAGGTAGCCGGCCTGAACATATTTGGCGAGCAACGGGCACGGACGATATTTAGGATCGCCGAAACCGCTGTAAAGAACGTTCATGATATGAAGAACAACGTCGTTACCGATCAAATCGCTGAGAGCCAAGGGTCCCATGGGATGATTGAAACCGAGTTTGCAGACATTGTCGATATCTTCTTTGGAAGCGACGCCTTCCATCAAAGCCTGGATCGCTTCGTTGATCATCGGAATGACGACACGGTTGCCTACGAAGCCCGGGAAATCGGCAACTTTTACAGGGCTCTTGCCCAATTCGATAGAAGCTTCTTCAACTTTTTTGTTATGTTTCTTTCTAGACGTAGCAATAACCGTTAAC
>NZ_AWXA01000011.1:0-41142 GCF_000478965.1 Megasphaera vaginalis (ex Srinivasan et al. 2021) | reverse complement strand
CCCATGAGGGCTTCTGCAAATATCTTTATATTCATCGTTTTGTATGTATCGATGATGGGGGTGAATTCCATTTGATCCAAAATATCGCGTTTCACGTCAATGCCGGGCGCTACTTCAAGCAGATGGAGCCCGGCGGCGGTCAGTTCGAACACACAGCGCTCCGTAATATAAAATACTCGCCTTTGCTGACGTGCGGCGTAAGGGCCGCTGAAGGTGATTTGGTCGACGTTCTTGACGAATTTCTTCATTTTTCCTTCTTGGAGAATCTGCAAGGCCCCGTCTTTTATCGCAATTTTTAAGCCGCCGGCCGTAAAGGTGCCGCAGAAATATACTTGCTTCGTCTTTTGGGCGATATTGGGAAAACCGCCGCAGCCGGCGATATGCGTACCGAATTTGCTGACGTTAATGCTGCCTGTCCGATCGCACTGCGCCAAGCCGAGAAAGGCCATCGTCAGGCCGCCGCCGTCATAAAAGTCGAACTGATACGGATGATCAATGAGGGCCTCCGGATTCATGGAAGCGCCGAAGCGGGCGCCGCCTTGCGGTACGCCGCCGATAGCGCCTCCTTCTACGGTCAGCGTAATGGAGTCGGCGATCCCTTCTTCCGCCGCAACGAGGGCGACGTATTCGGGAGCGCCCACACCCAGATTAGCTACGGCGCCGTTTGTCAGCTCGAGCGCCGCTCTTCTGCCGATTATTTTTTTTGCATTCAAGGGAATCATAGCGTTGGCGGCGATGAACGGATTTCGGCATTGGCCGGACAAGGTGGGGTCGTAAGCGCAGTCAAAGCTTTGTTGATGGTCCTTTTCTTCGGCAACAACGACAGCGTCCACGTAAATGCCGGGAATTTTCACCAGGCGGGGATCGAGATCGCCGCTGGCGACGACCCGCTTGACTTGAACGACGACGATGCCGCCGCTGTTTTTGACGGCTTGGGCAACGGATGTGTTTTCCAAGGGAACGATTTCCTCTTCCATCGTAATATTACCGTGCTCATCGGCGTACGTACCGCGGAGGAATGCGATGTTGACCGGAAAACAGGGATAAAACAGCTGGTCCTGACCGTTGATCTGCAGTAATTGCACCAAGTCCTCTGTCGTGCGGCTGTTGAGCTTGCCGCCGTCCTGACGCGGATCCAGATACGTTTCCAGACCGATGTCCGTGAATACGCCGAGTTTGCCGCCGGCTAAGGCGCGAAACCAATGACACAGCGTTCCCTGCGAGAAATTATAGGCCTCAATCTTGTTTTCGACAGCCAGCTTGGCCATCTGGGGAATGGTATCCCAATGGCCGATGATGGCCCGTTTGATGAGCCCTTCGTGGGCTAAATGTTCTGCACCGCGCCCGTCTCGGTTGCCTTGCGATCCGGCATACATATACGTGATGTTTCGCGGTTGTCCCGTTTCCAAGAAGCGCCGTTCCAACGCTTTAGTCAGTGCTTCCGGATGGGCGCTGCCGACAAAGCCGATCGAGGTGAAGGTGTCGTTATCCTGTACCAGCCGGGCCGCCTCATAAGCTGTGATAATTTTCACTTTCTTCATAAAACGTATGCTCTCCTTTGCGTACTGAAAGTTGTAAGCAGTAAGCCTACCTCCCTTCTCATTCAGTTAGAAAAAAGTTACAATTCTTTTGAAGAATTAATAACTTATAATTTCAATTCTGTTTAAGAATTGATTTATGTGTGAAATCATAGCACGGAATAATGAAGAGGTCAAGAAATATGCGGATTATGCAAGAGAACAGCGCACGTATGCTGAATATAAAATAAATATAACGAATTTATTTAGATTCCAAATAAGAATTAATAAATACAAAATAAATTCCTATTGCAAATTAAAGAACCTTGTGAATAAAAAGAACGTAATAGAGAAAAAATAATGTTTATTGGCGTAACGTAATAAAAAACTATGGAAAATCTGCCGTTTCATTTATAATTGTAGTTGAACTGTGTTTTTCTCAGTCCAATTTTGATTTAGGGGGAACGTATTGATGTCATTAGATTTGCAGTATATTTCACAAGATCCGCAGCACTTGCCGGAAAGGCCGGCGTCAACAGAGGGGTTTTCTCTCGAAAATCACGGTGAGTCCATTTTCGGCACCGTATTAATTCCGGGAGGTGCTGCCGTTGATGTCTATCCTGGCATTGTCTTGCTTCACGGATTTCCGGGCTACACATCTACCTTTGATTTGGCCCAGAATTTACGCCGCGCCGGTCTGGTCGTAGTCAGTCCGTATTACCGCGGCTGCTGGGGAAGCGGCGGCCGGTACACGTTTTCCGGGGCTATTGACGATGCGGTTCGGACGGCGTCGTGGATGCATGAAGAGTCAACGGCGAAGACCTATCACGTCGACAGGGATAAACTGTTTTTTATCGGGCACAGTATGGGCGGGTTTATCTCCGTCAATGCGACGCGGCGCTTACCGTGGATCAAGGGGACTGCCGTCATGTCCCCGTATGATCTGGCCGGCAGGGCTGAGGCCGGAGATGCGGCTTTGGATCAGCTGATTCGGGAAAGTGTGCCTGTTATGAACGTGGAATCTGCCGAAGCGCTGGCGGCTGACGCCAAAATGTGCGCAAAAAAAGGTTGGGCCATTTCGGACGCCTTTGAAAACGTGAAAGACCGCAACCTTTATTTTATCGGTGCTTCACAAGATGATATTGCACCGGCAGAACAGATGATTGAACCCTTGTGGAATCAGCTGACGGCTCATGAGACGAAGGCTTTGCAGAACTATGATACGCTGCCTGCCGGTCATGGGTACGACGACCGCCGTCTGACGGTGAGCGCCATGTTCGCCGCTTGGATTCAACGGGTATTGTATTCGCTGACGTAACGGTCAGCGCTTATCTGACAGCATGGGGTAGGCTTTGCCGCCTGTTGCCTTCACAATCAACGCGCCGATAATAAAGCCGATCGCCGTCGGGACAAACCAGGCAAACCCGTTATCGGCAAAAGGCAAGGCAGCGTAGAAGGCTTGCAGGGTATCTAAGGGTAAGTCGGTGATATGGCTCTTATTCAGCTGCGCCATCCCTTCGTAGAGACCGATTATCGTCGACATGGTGACGGCGCCTTTCCAGGCCCCGTGGTTGGGAACCATGTTATGGAAGACGCCGAGGAGCATGAGGACGATAGAAATCGGATAAATAGTGATGAAAATCCAGAACGTGTAGCGGATAATGTCCTGTACGCCGGCACAAGCCATCAAAAATCCCAAGAGGCAGACCGTAAACATGGCCGGACGAAAACGGATGCCGCCGTTTGTCAGTTCAACAGTCAAGTTGGCAATGGTTGAACCGACGCCGAGCGTTGTCGTCAGACACGCCAGAAAGATGCCGAGCCCTAAAATAACGTTGCCGAGAGAACCGGTCAGCGAATGGACGAGGCCGTTCAGCAAGGCTGTCTGATCCATTTTGCTGTCGAACAGAGAAGAGCCGGTGGCGCCTAAGTAGAGCAGACCGCCGTAAACGATGAGCAGACCGATAAAGGCGATGCCGGCGGCCTTTAAGGTCATCTTGTGGCGAGATGCCGTATCCGTATACCCTTTATCCTTGATCGAAGCAATGAACATCGCTGCGATGGCAATGCCGACGGCAACGTCACCGGTTTGATAGCCTTGCAGAAAAGAATAGGCAAACACATTATCGATTTGCGGCGCCAACGGTGTGCCGAGAGGCTGTGCAATGGCGATGACGATCATGACGACCAGGCAGATTAACAGAAACGGAGTCAGGTATTGGCCGACAATGTCGACAATTTTTGACGGGCGTAAGGTTAAGGCGATGACGACAAGAAAATAGAAAACAAGCAAAGCAATGCGGATCGTATCATTTCCCTGTGCCGCCGGGAACATGCTGAGGATACCGCTTTCGATGCCGACGCCTGCCTGGCGCGGCACGCCGCAGGTCATAATAAAAACAATCCATAAAATCATGTACGCTTTCGTGAACCATTTGGCTACGGGGGCGCAGATACCGCTTAAGGTACCGCCCATATTGTCGACGGCAATAATCGTTGCGATGGGAAATAATATGGCCGAAATGGATAAGGCGACAATGGAAACGCCCCAGGAACTTCCCGACATAAGGCCGATGAGCGGCGGGAAAACGAGATTGCCGGCGCCGAAGAAAACGGCGAACATGGCAAAGCCGATGATGAATGCGTTGAAACCTGAATGTGTTGACATGTTAGTACATCCCCCTCTGATAAATAATCTGATCACTTTTGAGAACAGTGTCTTTACCAGTATAAAGGAAAACGTTGTATTGTTCAATGAACACAAACAAATGTCTTTTTAAATAATAACGGCCCATTGGTTTGTCCCGGATGTGACGGATTACGCTATGTTCGGAATAGGCCGATTCTATTTTGTCAAAGCAGTCTTTTCGATAGATTCGCATCAGGCTGTTGGTTGGGCAAGATACGTTAAAGGCGTTTTATTGCAGATAGGCAGACCCGGGGAGAGGGGTAGTCGGAACGGGGGAGGGTGGGTCGAGGCGGACTGCGTAGCGGCAGCCCAGGCGCTTACCACCGCTGTACAGGCTGCCCGCTGCGCATTGTAAGGACGAGCGAAAGACCGGCGATCGGTATTTTACCGATCGCCGGTCTTTCGCAAATGGTTCTCCTATGTTGTGTCAGGCAAAGGGGCATGCCTTTTTGGACAAAGCCTTATGCAAGGCGTAACCGATTACGGCGTTCATGGCGATAAACGCCAGCAGCAACGCAATAAAGACGCCGAGACCGTACCCGATGGCAGGCGTCGTGAAGACGTGTTTGCCCATTATGCGCCCGGCGATCTGGTTCAGCGATATGCTGCAGCCGCCGAGGGCTATGAAGGCGACAACAGCCAGATAACCGGCAATACGACAGATGCCTTCGTTAGCGAGATGCATGCGCGTTTTCAACTGCTGCCAGATCATGGGCCAGTGCAGGCCGAGATGGATACCGATCAGAATGAGCATCACATAAGGGAGAGAAACGTGAAGTTGATGTATTGTCAAGTTTCTTGCCAGCGATAACGGATAGACTCCCGTAAACAAATGATGGGAAATGATCGTTCCCGTAACGACGATGGCGATGAAGCAGGAAAGCAGCGCGGCATTGACGGTCAGCGTGAGGACGCGTCTCGCCGTATAGCGTCCTTTGGCCAAAGAACGGAGCCAGCTTCGATTGAAATAAAGATGCATGCCTGTCAGTACGACTAAGGCGACGCCCGTAATCTCATGAACGATGGGCGGTAAGAGGCGGTAACAGAAGGTTATGAGAAAAGAAACAAGCAATAGGGAAGAAAGGATATTTCGCTTTTTCATTTTTTCGAACGCTTATTTGGCTGTCGTTTCAGCCAGCCATTTGGCCAGATCTTCTTTGCTGACGGAACCGTCGCCGAAGTTTTTGCCGGCTTTCCAAGTGCCTTTGTCCTTAGCCAACGTCTTCAAATAATCCGCGCTTGTCCCGATTTCACTGCCTTCTGAAGTTGACATGGGAATGATGGTTTTGTCCGACCAGTCATAGCTTTCAACAAAAGCGTCTACGATGCGCGGCGCCTGTTCCCACCAAATCGGGTAAGCTAAGACAATATTCTTGTACTGCGCGAAATTGTCGATTTTTGGGCTTTTTATTGCCGGGCGGAACGTATCATCGCGCTGTTCTTTCGTCGCGCGATGCGATTCGTCGTTGTAGTCGAGATCTTCTGCCGTATAAGGAATTTCCGGCTGGATTTCGTACGTGTCGGCATGCAGAATTTCGGCAGCTTTCTCAGCCAACGCTTTCGTATGACCGGTGTTGGAAAAATAGACGACCAATGTTTTGCCCTGCAGCGGAACGTCATTTGCCGCCTGCTTTTGCTGCCCCTCGTTATTGCCACAGCCGGCAAAAAGGACCAGCAGGCAAAGGGAAAAGGCGAATACGAGTAATTTACGCATAACAACATCTCCTTGTATATTTGCTAAAGTATAGTAATTTCATATACTTTTTGTTATAGGGAAATTCAGTAAAATAGCAATGGTTTTTTGGCTGAAAATCGACGGGGAATTGAAGAGAGAACGGTTACGCGCAACGTTGTCATATTCCGCCTTCAGGCGCGTATACGGAAATATTCTTGACTAGGAGCGGTACTGCCTATGAAAGCAAGCATTCCGCGCGAAGAAATCTCCGGCTCCCGTGCGGCCCTATCTCCGTTGGCGGATAAAGCCATGACCGGCGTGCCTGACGGCAAGCGGACATCGTCATTGCGCTCGGGCGGCCGAAAAGGCCTGCGTTCGATAGCATATCGAACGCAGGCCCGAGGAATCGTTTACATAATTCGTTCAATGAAACAGGTGCAGATCAGAGGCTTTGCCCCTTTTTTTCTTCTGCAAATAGATTCTTATTTCTTCAGCATCGCTTTGATTTCTTCCAACTCTCGCCGCAGATTTTCGTTGTCCGCTTCCAAATCGGCCACCCGTTTGGCCATCGTTCCGCTTGTGCCTTTCACCGTGCCGCTTCCTACGGCTACGCTGACGCCGGCGTTCAGCATGTTTTCTCCGCCGCCGAAGGCTCCTCCCACGCTCAGGAGGACGGCTTCACTGGGACGGTAGAACAGGCCTACGGCTGCCGCATTCGCATTCTTGTAGTGGCCCAGGCCGGCTGCCACGCTCCACTTGTCGTCTGTCAGATCCATCGGATGGAGAGCTGCCAGCGCGGCGGCTCCTGCGCCTACCTTGCTGAGTCGATTGTCCAGGCTGCTGATGTGGTTATTGGCGGCTTTCAAATCGGCGTCGATGGTATTCACGTCAAACCCTGCGGCTTTATTTAACTGGCGTACGGTTACGGCATCCGAGTCGGCAGTGCCGTCCGCCACGTTCTTGATTTGCCGTTCGCTTCCTTTCGCGCCGACAGATACGGCGTTGTCCGCGCCTTCGGAATTATTCCCGAGAACGACGGCGTTCTTGGCGGAGGTATTCACATTACTACCCAGTACGAAAGTATTGTTACCGCTGATCGTGTTACCGTTTCCTACCGAATAGCTGCCATTGCCGGTGATCGTAGTGGGATCGCCGAAGGCGCCGCTTCCCTTGCCGGTTACTTGATTGCCGAAGCCGATGGCGATGGAATTCATGCCTGTCGCCGCGCTGTCTTTGCCCAGGGAAATGGTATTGCCGTGGAGATAATCATAGACAGTGGTTCCTTTCACAAATTCCGTTGCTTTCGCCGTTCCCGCGGGAGCAACTACGCCGTCTTGCGTTTTAATGCTGTTGATGGCTGCTTTATTGGCGGCAATATCGGCTTTATTGGCGGCGATGGCGGTAGTATTGCCAGTCATTTTCTTATCCAGATTTTTCAACTGCTTAAAGTTTACGGCATCGCTATCGGCGGTTCCGTCTGCGACTCCCGTAACTTTCTTATTCCCTGCATGGAGTCCGGCGGCATCAATTTTCACGCCGCTCTCGGTGGTGAGGCTGGAAATGCCCTGAATGTCCTTGGCGAGCTTGACTTTCAAGGCGCCGGCTTCCGACGCCACTCCGATATTGTTATCTGACAAGGCGGCCGGTGCAGCGCCGCCGAGGATGTCCATCTTCTGCCCATCCGTTTTCGTAATTACCGGCCCGTCGTCCCCGGCAAACTTCAGAGAAGCCATACCGCCGCTGCCTGCGGAAGCAGGCAGCTCGAAGCTGTAGGTGCCGCCGTCATTACGGGTGAAGGTGACCGTGTTTCCCACCAGTTCAACGCCTGTAGTGTATTTATCCGTAAAGCCCGCAATGGACGCGATGGTGCTTCCGACGCCGTTCTTCAGCGTCAGGGTGCCGTTTCCGGTCGCAGTATAGGCGACGCTGCCGCCACCAATGACTGCTCCGCCGGCGCCTGACAGTGAAGATAGATCTACCTCAAAAGCTTTGTTTGCCGCCTGCGTGTAAAATTGTAATTTGCTGCCGCTTAAACCGGCGGATCTTATTAACTGTCCAAAATTAGCCGCATCCGTATCAGATTCGCCGGCAGACACATACATCAGGCGCCGGGTCGCACCAGAGCTGCCAAAGGAAACGGTATTCGCCGCGCCTACCGAGGAATTGTAGCCGATGGCCACACTGTTCTCCAGACTCGCTGTCGCATTGTATCCGAGCGCCAGTGCATTCTTCCCACTAGCTTTCGCCTTGTATCCCAAAACCGTTGCGCTCTCTCCATCAGCGTTTGCGCCGCTCCCGATGGCAATTGCCCATTTCTTCTGCGCCTTTGCCGTGTAGCCGATGGCGATGGCCTCCGTTCCTGATGCGGGACTGCTTTCTGTCCCTGTTTTTGCCCCAGATCCGAAAGCTACACTGTTGTCTCCCCGGGCGTACGCGTAATTCCCTAAAGAAGATCCTCCGCGGGTTGCATAAGCGCCGGCTCCAATGGCCGTAGCGCTCATACCATCCGCGCTCGTGCCCTCCGCCTTTGCATTGTCTCCCAAGGCTGTGTTGCCCTGCGCTGTGGCCTTTGCATACGCTCCGATAGCAGTAGCATGGTTCCCGGTAGCCTCGGCGTCGTCTCCCAAAGCCGTCTGCCAGGGCTTCGTAGCTAAGCCGCTGAGGGTGAGTTCGACCGACCCGCTGTTGGCATTTACGCGGATATTTTTATTAGTATTAGTGGGAGTCATGGTGTAAACAATGGCGCTTACCGTACCGTGTCCTCCCAACAGGCAGGTGCCTAACAACAGCGCGCAGAGAATGCGCAGGGAAAGGGTTCTGTGTGTGTTTCCATACTTGGTCATGATGACTCCTCCTCATATCTTCCTATGTATCGATTTCCGTATTTTTGGCGGCCCCTTTTTTTGCATAGCCGCGTTTTCATTGCTCAGCGCCTTGCTTTTTCCGCCACCCATGCGTGTTGACTCGGACGCCCTGCCCTTTATCCGACGCGAAGGTCGCGCTTGCGTCCGCCTCGTTTTCGCCGTCGCGCCGACATTGCAGACGCGCCTCCTGCGGCGCTGGCCGCATCGTTCTGTTCACGGTTCCCGGCGCCGTTCAGACGGTTTCTTTGCCGGTTCCGGAAAAGAGTGTCGGCAGTACAAGCGCAGCGATGAGCTCCCCGTGCCGGCTATTCCCTTTGCGGGTTTTTCCTGAAGAGCTGTTTTTCTGCTGGTTTCCTGTGCTTTTGCATATAACACGCCTCCTCTCCGTAAACAACATAAGATACGGTTACCTTACGGGAAAGGAAATACACGTCTCCTTTCGCTGTCCCGGAAAAACACCTGCGTAAAACATCTATCTCTTTATTACCATTGTATAGAAATATGTCGCATTTGTGACCTGTTATAAATTACAGGTTTTCCCATTTTTTTTAAATTACCGATACTGTTTTTGCAATAGATCGCATATAAATGAGTTTAGATCATAAATAAATACAAATTGCCCCGTATTTCCCATGATTTCCATCATGCCCGTCCTCTTCTCCGTCCTTTATGGCGAACGGCAAAGACGCTATGCAGACGTCGGTCCCGCGAGGATAGTGCCTAAACGCCAAGGCAGTAAACTTCGTCTGCCGGAGAAAGGTGTTGTCTGCCGGGCGCGTTTTAAGCAGTTCGCTTTCATCGTGTACCGGCGGAAAATTGCGCGCCACGGGATGACCAGAAACGGTGCGGCGGCGGAACCCAAGGAACAACGGACAACGGAGACGCGTAAATGGCGCGTATACGGAAATATTCTTGACTATATGCGGTGTTAACCTATATGATAAAGAAGATATGGTACCGTGTCTTTCCGGCGAAGGGAACGGGTGCCGGCAGGCCGCGGTGGCTTTTGCACGCGTTGTGACGGCGCAGGCGCGGCCGGAAACCGGCAGTCGTTCCCTTCGCTTAAAACCGGCGCGGCGAAGAAAGGATATAATGATAATGGCTGATACATCTACGAATCCGTTGGCATCATTTCATGACGAAATCATGCGCGATCATGATTATACGTTGCCGGAAGCATTAACGGAAGCAAGGCGTTGCTTACATTGCAAGGTGCCTCTGTGCCGGCAGGGATGCCCTATCGAAAATGAAATACCGCAGTTTATTCAGGCCCTGGCACAAGGGAATTTCGGCACGGCTGCCGAATACATTTATCATCGCAACAATCTGCCCGCTATTTGCGGCCGGGTGTGTCCCCGTGAAAATCAGTGTGAAGGCGCATGTGTCCTGAATCGGGCTAAAAAGCCGATCCAGATCGGCAAATTGGAACGATTTGTCGCCGATCTGGTTCTGGATAACGGACTTCTCGACGGGAAGAAAAAATATCCCGCTGCGGCTGCAGTGGCGATTGTCGGCAGCGGGCCCGCAGGACTTGCGGCGGCGTATGATTTGCGTAAAGCCGGGTACGGCGTAACCGTGTTCGAACAGGCGTCGCAGCCTGGCGGCACGATTTTTTACGGCATACCGACTTTTCGCCTGCATAAGGAATTTGTCGTACGGGAAGCGGCGCATTTGGAAGCGCTGGGCGTCACCTTCGTTTACAATACGGAAATCGGCGAAGACAAATCGATCGACGATCTTTTTGCCGACGGGTTTGCCGCCGTCTTCATTGCTGTCGGCACGATGGATTCCTGGGGGCTCGGCGTGAAAAATTACACGATTCCCGGCGTCGTCGACGCGGCGTCGTTTTTGCAAAAAGTACAGGAAGTACAGTTGGGAGAAGCGATGCTGGCCGATGTTCCGATCCGGAAGGGCGATACGGTGGCGGTCATCGGTGCCGGCAATGTGGCTATCGATGCGGCGCGGACGGCTTTGCGCCTTCAGGCCGAGGTGACTGTCGTTTACCGGCGGGCAGAAAAAAACATGAAGTGCCTGCCGTCCGAATACGAGGAAGCCAAAGAAGAAGGCATTCACTTCCAGTTTTATTCGGATCCGACGGCGATTATCGGTGTCGATACCGTCGAAGGCCTGCAATATGAGCGGCAAGAAATATTGGAAGATGCGACGATGGTGCCGACCGGTGAATTCGGCGTCGTTAAGGCCAACAAGGTAATCGCCGCTATCGGCAACAGGCCGCAGTTGTCGGCGATACGGACTTTTGGCGTCCATGCCAGCGATGAGGGATATATCGCCGTGTCTTCGGAACCGTATGCCAACATGACCGACCGGCCCGGCGTCTTTGCTGCCGGCGATATTGTTCACAAGCCGCAGACCGTCGTTCTCGCCATGCGTGAAGGGAAGAAAGCGGCAGCCGGGATTGCCGCTTATTTGCAGCGTCGGGACAGCGGCGCGGAATCGGTGTAGGAGGCGGCTATGGCACAACTTTTAGCGGAGATTGAAGCCGCCAATGCGGCGTTTCTCGCCGGAGACGGCGGACAGCGGCCGCTGCGGAAAGTCGGTAAGATGCCGCGGCGCCGTGTAGTTATTCTAACTTGCATGGATACGCGTCTTGTCGAGCTTCTGGAGCCGGCGATGGGCATTCGCCGGGGCGAGGCAAAAATCGTCAAGGTTGCCGGCAATACGGTCGGCGACGGCTTTGACAGCGTCATGGGGAGTCTCCTCGTTGCCGTTTATGAATTGGGCGTTGAAGCGATCATCGTCGTCGGTCATGAAGGCTGCGGTATGCTCGCCACAACAGCGGCGAGCCTGTTGGCAAAGATGGCTGCAGCCGGTGTGGTTGCGGCCGCGCTTGACAAGCTTCGCCCGTCACTGGTCAAATGGGCCGATTCGATCAATTGCGTCGAAGGGGCCGTTGCCGAAACGGTGCGGCGTCTCCGCCAATCGCCGTATTTTCCGGACTATGTCACCGTTTACGGTGCCGTCATGGATCCCGAAACGGGGGCGTTGCGCATCATTGACAGAGGAAGAGAGGATAAGCATGACGATTGCAAATGAACGCATTACTGAGCATGCGGCTGTATTACAGGCGACGAGAGAACTGGCGCCGCGTATTGAAGAAGCCGGTGAGATCGTTCGCCAGGCGTTGGCGACGGGCCATAAGATTCTGTTTTGCGGTAACGGCGGCAGCGCTGCCGATTCGCAGCATTGGGCGGCGGAAATCGTCGGTCGCTTCCAAAAAGAACGGCCGTCTTTGCCGGCCATCGCCTTGACTGTCGATACGTCCATTTTGACGGCTGTCGGCAACGACTATGGGTTTGACGTCATTTTCAGCCGTCAAGTCGAAGGATTGGGGTGCGCCGGCGATGTTTTTGTCGGCATTACGACGTCAGGCAACAGCGGCAATATCCTTGCCGCTGCTGCAGTTGCCCGCGATAAAGGACTGCAAGTCGTCGGCCTGACCGGCAGCGGCGGCGGTAAGTTGGCGGAACTCTGTGACGTTTGCCTGGCCGTGCCGTCTTCGGTGACGGCGCGCGTACAGGAAATGCATAGTCTTATTGGACACATCCTTTGTGAAATTGCCGAGAGAGAGTACTGAAAATAAAAAAACGGCGGCGTCGTGCTGTTCTGCACGGCGCTGCCGTCTTTTTTATTGGCCCGAAGGCTGTCCGTTGACTTTTGCCGTCCCGATCTTCGGCAGTTTCGGTGTGGCTGTGTTTTTTGCCGTCCCTTCTTTTTCTTTGCCGACAGTCTGGAGCAGAATGATGCCGGTCAGGATCAGCGTGCTGCCGGCGATTTGCGGCAAGCCCATTTCTTCCTGAAGGACGAGCCAGCCGAGAATGGCAGCGACGAGGGGATTCAAGGCCGAGAAGAGCCCCGCTTTTTCCGCCGTCGTGTAGCGCTGGGCGACGGGCTGGAAGGTAAAGCCGAAAATCGTGCAGACGAAGGTCAGGACCAGAATGACTTCCCATTCAATCGGTTGTGCCGGCAAGACGGGAGTTTCAAAAAGGACGGCGCCGATACCGGTAAAGCAGGCGAGAACGCCAAACTGCACGATGCCGAGGACCAGCGGGTCCGATTGGCGGGAGAGCGTGTTGGTCGCCAGCAGCCAGACGGCATAGAAGAGAGAAGCGCAGAGGCAGATTCCTTCGCCGAGGGAAAATTGAAACGCCGTGCCGCGGAGCGTGAGCAGGGCGATACCGCAGAAAATGGCGAGCGTACAAGCTCCCGTCAGTTTATTGGGGAGCCGGCGATGCCGCAGCGCCCCCAACAGAAGAACCCAGACGACGGCCGTATTTTCCAGAAAGGCGGCCGTCGAGGAATTGATCATCGTCAGGCTGATCAGTTCGCAAGACATGCAGGCCGAGAGAAGACCGCCCATGATAACGGCGTTGTGCAGTACTTGCCTGGTTAAGGTCATTCCTATCCGTTTGCGGAAAATAACGGCGAGAATGACGAAGGCCAGTGAAAAACGAATTGCCAGCAATTCCAGAGGCGGCAGGGAATCTAACCCGACTTTGGAGCACAAATAGGATGTGCTGCGCAGGATAATGACGGTCATCAATAAAAGTTCGGCATGACTTCGTTTCATTGTGACTCCTCCTTGAAGATAGCATATATCTGAGTCGTATGATAATATAAAATCGGATGTGAAGGAATAGACTGTTTTACACAATGAATATGATAAACTATCACAATGAGGAGGGCCTATGGACACGGAAAAATGCCGGCTTTTGTTGCAGGTAATCGACGCCGGAAGCTTATCGGCCGCGGCAGTGCGGCTGGGGTATACGCCGTCCGGGGTGCTGCGCGCCGTCAACAGCATCGAGCGGGCGTTGGGCTTCGCCGTTTTGCGCCGTAGTACGCGAGGCGTTACGCTGACGAAAGAAGGCGAGTTGCTGCTGCCGAAACTGCGTGAATTCGTTCACTGGGGCAGACAGGTCGAGGAAACGGGGGCGCAAATATGCGGACTGGAGATTGGAGAACTGGCAGTCGGCACGTATTTCAGCGTTGCCGCCAATTGGCTGCCGCCTGTTATCCGTTCTTTTCAGGAAACGTACCCCCACGTTCGGATCCATTTGGAAGAAGGCGGCAATAAAGACTTGTATCGTTGGCTCGAAGAGAGGCGGATCCAATGTTGCATAGCGACATACCGGCCGTTCAAGGGAGATTGGCTGGCACTGCGGCAAGATGAAATGGTATTGTGGCTGCCGCCGAACCATCGAGAGGCAAAAAAAAAGGCAGTCTCTTTGACTGCCTTAAAAGAAGATACCTTTATTAATACGTTGCCCGATCTGGATACGGACACGGACAACTTGCTGCGCAAAGTCCAATCGCCGATGGAGCCGCGGTTTACCAGTGTGGACAATTATACGACGTATCGCATGGTTGAAGCCGGCCTCGGTTTCGGCATCAACAATCGGCTGATGACGGCATCGTGGCACGGCAAGGTAGCCGTACGCTCCTTTGATCCGCCTCAATATATCACCCTCGGTGTCGCCGTCCCGTCGCTAGAAGAAGCGTCGCCGGTGACCAAGACCTTCATCAACTATTTAAAAAGCGGCGTCGCCGACGGTTTGTAATCTCAAAAACCGAGGTTTTCGCCGACGAGGATGATCTTGATCCGCCCTGCCGGACGGCAGGTGCGTGTACGCAGGAGCTGGGCGCAGTTCGAATCGGCGCTGGTGCAATGATGACAGATGCCGGTAAGGTAACACGGTAATTTTGAGCCGGCAAAACGCTGGGCATTGATCGGAGCGGCTGCGGAGCGGGCCCTGGCCATGGCTGATTCGACTGTCGGCATGACCTTGTTCATGCCGACGATGACGACGACTTGTTTCGGCCCGTAAGCGAGGGCGGCCAGCCGGTTGCCGTTGCCGTCGATATTGAAGAGTTGCCCGTCTTCTACGGCGGCGTTCGTACCCATGATAAAGGTGTCGCAAAGCAGCGCCTGGCGCATAATTTCCATGCGTTCTTCCGGCGTTTTTGCCGTATCGCGGTCAATGACGCGGTGGTTTTCCAAGGAATACGGGCGCAGGCCGATTTCGTTGATAGACGTCGAACCGCCCCAGGAAATGACATGGTCCTGCGGAATCAGGGCGATGGCCTTTTGCAAGGCTTCTTCGCACGTCGGACAGTAGTAGGCGTCAAAGCCGCGTTTGGAAAAGTTTTTAGCCACGACTGGTCCCTTTTTGTCGTACATGACATGAGTTACATCTGATCGATCCATAATACATTGCCTCCTTAACGGATAAGTTCTCGGAAAGCGGCGTTGCTGCGAACGGCGTCGAAATGATGTTGGCTGCGAGCGGCGTCTTTGACGGCGTCACCGCCGTAGGTGATCGCCTTTTCCAGATAGAAAACGGCGGCGTCGGCTTTGCCGAGATCCCCGTAGATCGTGGCGATACCGTAGTAACTCCACGTATTGTCCGGCTCTTTTTCGATAACCTTTTTGAACCATCTTTCGGCCTCTTCATATTGGCCGTTGATCTTATAGGCCAAGGCGAGATCATAAAAGGCGGCCGTATTGTCGGCGTTCAGGGCGAGCGACTCCTTGATCAGCGTCAACGCCTCATCCTTGTCCTGCTGACTGCCGGTTTCGTTACCGCGCATGGCCAGGGCGATACCTTTGCCGGCCAGGGCTTCGTCATTCCGGTCATCTTCGGCCAAGGCCCGGTCATAGTACGCAATGGCCGCGTCATATTGGAACGCTTCGTAAGCCTGTTGGCCTTTTTGCGCTGCCGCCGCCGATTCGGGAGCGATCACGTGCGCGGCAGCCGGCTGTTCCTGTGCCTGCTGCTGCGGTTCCGCCCCGCAGGCCGTGAGCAGGGAGACGAGCGCCGTTGTCAGTAATATCGTCATAAGTACCCTCATAAGCAACCCCTTTCCTCGCTTTATTATACCACACCCATTATACTGCACGACGAGGCGGGAGAAGATTTTTTTACTGCGCCATTTTCTTTGTCCTTCCCGTCGTCTGTGCTATAATAAAGGCCATGAGAACTTGGCTGAAAGAGGGAAAGGAGTTCTTCCATGAAAGCTGTTTTTGTCGATTTTGAAATGAATCCGATCGGAAGGGAAGAGAAAGAGGCGCGACGTCTTTGCAAGGGAGAGATCATTGAAATCGGCGCCGTAAAATTGGCTGAAGACGGCAGGGAAATTTCGTCATATAAGGAATACGTTTTGCCTGAATATGCGACGGTCATGAATGAGACTTGCCGGGAACTGACCGGCATCACGATGGAAATGCTTGCGACGGCGCCGCATTTCGACGAGGCCTTTGCCCGTTTTCTCGCCTGGTGTAACGAAGGCGGCAGCAATGGATATGAAATGTATGCCTGGAGTGAAAATGACTGGCGGCAGCTGGACGCGGAAATGCGCCTGAAGCACGTGGATACGTCGCTGCCGGACGTGCGCTGGATGCTTGATCACTGGCAGAATTTTCAGCAGATCTACTGTAATCTGCTCGGCCTTGACCGAGCGATTTCTCTCGATAAAGCCGTCAGCGCCTTGGGAGCCGTTTTTGACGGGCAGATGCACGATGCGCTTTGGGATGCCCGCAATACGTCGAAGCTCTATGTGCTGGCCAAAGAGAAAGAAGACTTTCACAAGATCATGGAACCGATCATCGCCGCGACGAAGCCGACCGAACCGCTTACGGTTTCCCTGGCCGATGCGTTCAGGGCGGCAAAACACAGATAGCAGAGCACCTGCAGCTTGACTGCAGGTGCGTTTATTTTCGGAAAAGAGGAACCGTCGTGGAAGGAATAGGGATTAAGATCTCGTTTATCTTTATCGATATCATTTTACCGCTGGTTGTCGGGTATATCTGCAAAAAGAAAGATTGGCTGTCGTCCCGGCAATACAACGTGCTGATCCGCTTCAATATTATCGTCGTCATGACGATTCTCACGCTCCTCAGTTTCTGGATTCTGCCGCTGCGCGCGGAACTGGCGATGTTGCCGGTTTTTTCCTTTCTGAACGTGTTGTTGCCGTGGGGGCTGGTGAAATTGTCGGGGCGGCATAAAAAATTTTCGTCGTTAACCGATCAGGGCAGTTACCTCATCGTTTCCATGCCGGCCAATATCGGTTCTCTTGCCGGTCTGTGCGGATTTATCCTGTATGGGGAACTGTCGTTTGCCTATGTTCAGATTGTCGGCGTTTTTCAAAATTTAGTCATGCTTTTCGTGCTCTTTCCGATGGCCTATTATTATAAGTACAACAGCGAGCACGGCGGCGTCGTCAACTTGGGAGCGATGAATTGGCGGGCCCTCTTCCTTAACTGGAATCAGTTATCCGTCGCCGGCATTATTGTCGGCATGATTCTTTATTCTTTCGACGTACCGCGGCCGCAGATTCTGGGGGACTTTTTCCAGTTCCTCATTCATTTCAGCGCTTGGGCGGCTCTCGTGCCTATCGGCTATATGATCGAGTTTACTCATTTGCAGACCTATTGCAGGCAGACGTTGGATATTATTCCGGTCAAGATGATTATTACGCCCTTGGTGCTGTATCTGGTCGGGACCTTGTTTTTTTCCGATGCCGTCCTGTTGGGAACGCTGATTATTATGATGGCGGCGCCGTGCGCGATTAATTCGCTGATTACGGCACGGCTTTACGGTCTTAATGTCAATTTGGCGATGGCGCCGTTCATTACGACGACCGTCGTTTATGTTTTTGTTTTATATCCCCTGTTTTATATCCTCGTTGCCATGGGAATACTGCCTTTTCGTTGACGCCCCGTTCGCCGGCGGGGAGCGGCTGTTTTCCTTTTCGCCGTTTCAGGCGCGAAAAAAACGGCCTGCCGTTCGAACGGCAAGCCGTGCAGCTATGATGTTATGATAGGGCCGTCATTCGTTCATAAATGGGGAGCCGTCTTAATTTGGACAAGGCAAAGGCCGCCGTAATGCCGATCAATATTCCCGTACCCACGCCGGCGACGGAGAGAATCGGCAGGTAAAGCATGATTTTGGCGTTTTCGACGATGAGCGAAGCGATGATGAGTTGGCCGAGGTTATGAAAGATGCCGCCAGCTGCACTGACGCCGATGATGGAAAAGCAGGAACGGTTGTGAAGCAGCGCCATGACGGCAAAGCTGAAGGCGGCGCCGGCAACGCTGTAAAAGAAAGCGTTGATGCCGCCGGCGAAGGCTGTCGAAATGAGAATCCGGAGGAGAAGAATCAGCACGACATCCCGTTTGCGCGGCAAGACGTAAAGGGCGATGACGGTGATCAAATTCGCTAAACCCAATTTTGCGCCGGGCGCGATGAAGGGAACGGGGAGCATGCCTTCGACGATATACAGGACGAGCGATTGGGCGACGAAAAGCCCCAGAATAATGATGTGAAATGATTTATTCATGGAAATACCTCTAGCGGGCCCGAATGACATCGGCGTCGCTGTTATCGGATGCGCGGACTTCAATCAGCACCTTGTGGGGCAGGCAGACGCTGGTCGCCCCCGGTTTGGAGATGAAACCTTCACTGATGCAGACTCCGTCGGGACAGTCGGCTTCTACGATGCCGATCGTGTTCTCTTTGACGACGACGGTGTTGAACCCTCGTTCCGTACGGATCGTGAAGGTATCGGTTCCCGTATGCTCCGACAGGGGAAGCGTTTTGTACATTTCCCCGTCGACGTAAATGACGGCATAGGTTTTGTCCATGGCCGTGTCTGCGCCGCTGAGAAGGAAAATCCCTTCCGGAATGAAGGAGCAGAGGAGAAGGAAGACGATCAACAGGATATCGCCTTTTTTTAACATAGCTGACCTCCTACGGAAAATCAGAAGGACACGGCCGCTTCCAGCGCCGTAATCTCGGCAGGGCCGATGAGGCGTACCGGTCTGGTGTCGGACAGCGACGTGAAAACGCAGATGAACGCGTCGGATAGCGCCTTGTCGCGTAAGGCGTCGAGGTCGGCGGTAATCAGCAAATCGCCTTTTCTGACGACGCTGCCGTTTTTGACATGTACGGTAAACACGTCGCGTATTGTGGCGGAATCGACGCCGAGATGAATCAGGTATTCGACGCCGCCGGAGGTGGTCATGGCCAATGCGTGGCCTGTTTCGGCAGCGTAAATAACGGCGCCGTCATCAGGCGCCAACACGCGGCCGTCGGCGGGATAGACGAAAAAACCGTCGCCCGTCATTTTTTTGGCGAAAACCGGATCAGGTGCGTCCGTAATCGGGTGCAGTTCTCCTGAAAAGGGGGAAGCAAAGATTATCGCGTCAGGTGAGCTCATGGTTTCACGATCCTTTATTAAAAATTATGTCTATTTTATCATAGACGCCGCGCCCCGTGCAAATGGAGGATACGCTGGCGGTGCAACGCTGCCGGCAGTCCTTCCGTGCAAGGCGCGGCGCCGGTGCTGCCAAGTCAGGCAGGTATGAAGCCGTTCAACGGAATGGCGGGAAAGAGGAATGACAATGGAATTACCGAGTATCCAGGAATTGAAGAGTTTTATTCTGTACGGTCAGCTGCGGAATTTTACGTCAGCCGCCAAGGCGGCCAATGTGACGCAGTCGGCTTTCAGCGCGCAAATTAAAAAACTGGAAGACATCCTCGGCGTGCCTCTGATTATTCGCAACAATCGCGGCAGCGCCCTGACTGTCGAAGGAGAGAGCTTTCTGCGTGATGCCGAAGCGGTTGTCGCCTCGCTGGAAACGGCAGCGGAGCGGGTACGGCGCCTTTATGCGCGGCGTCTTCCCGTTTTGCATGTCGGCGTAATGCGCAGCATGGGCGATATTCTCATGAATGCGCACATCGCTTACCTGCACGCTCATCACGAGGATCTTTCAATCAATGTCTACGATATGGAAGAGAGCGAAGTGATGACCGATCTGCACGCCGGAAAAATTGATATGGCATCTGTTTATGCCGACGATGCCGCGCGTTGGCACGGTTATGAAATGGTTCCGTTCGCGACGGATTCCTTTGTTTATTTTGCGCCGCACGTTGCGCCGGGCGGAGCCGTATCGAAGGAATTCATGTGGAACCGGCAGCTGGTCATGTATCCGCCGAAGTATTTCATGGACCGACGGCTGCGCACGTATTTTGCCGGTACGGAGACCTGCGGTTCACACGCGGAAATACAGCTGTCCAATCCCTACGCCAGCGTGGATTTTTGCAGAAATAACAAAGCCGGCTGCCTTGTATCCGAACGACTTGCCGCCGTCATGGGGCTTGCCGGTCAGTGCTGCGCTCTGGCGGATCCGCTGACGCTTACGGCTTACATTGTCTATCGTAAACATACGGAAAAAGAAACGTATATTCGCTTGTTTATCGAATATATGCGGAAACAGGGGAAGCCGGTTGCCGGCCCGGTCTCATCGAATTTTCTGATGACACGATCTTTTTTTTCTGTTATACAGACGGTCACTGTCGTTTTATAATCGTCACTATCCGATAGGAGGGAAAAGAAATGAGTGACGCTAAAGAACGATTGTGGACACGGTCCTTTATTCTGGATACGGTCATCAACTTGTTGGTTTTTTTGATTTATTATTTATTGATGGTCATCATCGCCGTCGTTGCCAAGGACGAGTTGCAGGCCAGCCTGAGCGAGGCCGGCCTGGCCGTCGGCATCTATATTATCGGCACCGTCGCGGCACGTCTCTTTGCCGGCAAATTTGTCGGTGTTTACGGCTGCCGGAAGGTGTTGCATACAGGCCTGTTCTTATATCTTATTTCCACGGCCTTTTATTTGTATATCCCCAATTTAATCGTGCTTGACGCCGTTCGTTTTGTAAACAGTTTTGCTTATGGCGTTACCTCTACGGCGACGAGCACGATTGTTGCCGGCATCATACCGGGAAAACGACGCGGCGAAGGCATCAATTATTATGGACTAAGTACCAGTCTGGCGGCTGCCGTCGGCCCGTTTCTCGGGATTTTGCTGCTTTCGTTGACGGCGTTTACCGTGATCGTCTGGCTTTGTATCGCGCTGATCGTATTTTGCATCGGCGGCGCCTTACTGATGAAATACCGGGAACCGGCATTTGGCGTCGCCGCTGTTGAGGAGAACAAGGGGCGGTCCCTTGCCGACTACATTGAGCCGCGTGTCAATGCGATTACCGTCGTTTCCGTTCTCGTCGGTTTTGCTTATTCCGGAGTTTTGGGCTTTATGGCCTCGTACACGCGGGAAATTCATATGGTCGAAGCGGGAACACTTTTCTTCGTCGTTTATGCCGCCGTGATCACGCTGACGCGACCGGCGTTGGGCATCCTTTTTGATCGGAAAGGGGAAAACTATGTTCTCTATCCGTGTTTCGTCTCCCTGGCGTTGGGGATTCTCTTGCTGAGTCTGGCCGCCTCTTCCTGGATGGTTCTGGTGTCCGCCGTTTTTGTCGGTCTCGGGTACGGCACCTATATGTCCAACGGGCAGGCCGTCGTCGTCAAAATGGTACCGGTTCATCGTATCGGCGTTGCGACTTCGACGTATTTTGTGGCCCTTGATCTCGGCCTCGGCATCGGCCCCTATCTTTTAGGGGCGATAAAGGAGAGCGCCGGTTTTACGTGGATGTTTTTTCTGACGGCAGTGATCGCGCTTGCCGCTTTGGGCGTTTATCATATTTCGTACGGCCGCCTGCTGGGAACGCGCGCCGATCCTCGGACCAGAGTGAAAGCAGAGGAAATCAGGGCGAAACGGCGTCAGGCGGCGACGTTGCAGTCATAAAGCTGTTTTTCAGCAAAATGAAGGGCATTACAGTTTTCTGTAATGCCCTTCATCGTTTAAGGGATTGTTGTTTAGGCGCTTATGCTTGCGCGGCCGCTTTGCCGAGAGCAACGCATTCTTCGGCGTTATCCGGCGTTTCATTGACAATGGCGGTACCGATGACGGTAGCGCCGGCATTTTCCGCGCGCTGCTTCCAGTTGTCCATCCATTCGCCTGTGCCCCAGCCGTAAGAGCCGAAAAGGCCGATTTTTTTGCCGCTTAATTTACCTTCCAATTCTACGAAAAACGGTTCGACGATTGTTTCTTCCAATTCTTCGGCACCCATGGCGGGGCAGCCGAGCAAAACAACGTCTTTACCCGCCACAGCATCGACTGACGTATCTTCAAAAAGCAAGGTTTCCACTTCCGCCCCGGCGCTCTTTACGGCCTCTTCAATTTCTTTCGCCATTGCTTCCGTGTTTCCCGTACCGCTCCAGTATACGATTGTTACCATAATAATTCCTCCTTAGGCGACGATTAACGTCTCTAAATTTATGCCAACAGCAAATCGGTTGATGTAATGCTGACGACAGGCTTTAAAGGTCTTAAAAAGATGCTTCGCTTGCTCCGCGTCGCCGTATACTTTCCAGCAGCCGCAAAGCTTGGCGCCGTTTCCCTTGTTCAAGATAAAGCCGCAGACATCTTCCAGCGGGTAACCGAGAAAAATTCCCGTTTCATGGGGGAAATCCGATTCTTTCCGGAATCGTTTTTCGAGCCTGGCAAGATAGGCGGATAACACGTCTTCCCGGCGATAGCCGTAGGACTGCAGAAAACGGGAAACCGTCGGCGTCGAAAGATACGCCGCAACCATATCAGGGCGGTAAACATATACCAAGGACCGGGCGCAGCAGTGATGAAGAACGCGAAAATACAATCCTTTTTGATTGTATTTATGATTGTAACTATCAATAATTTTCTTAAAATCACTGCCCGCGTCTTCCCGCTTCAAACAGATAAGAGAAGCCATTTTTAAGCGGGCCAACGTAGGTGAACAGTAAGAGACAAGCAGAGAATCCATATTCACTTTCAGGCCCCCTTTGCAACCTTCATCTTCTGCATTTACTATAACAATTATGAAAACAATTGTCAATATAAAAGGAAGGAGAAACAACTAAGTCGTACAGATTTATGATATAATTAAATAACAGAAGAAGTATGTTGAAGAAATGAGGGAATGGGACGATGGATAAAAAAGAAAACGAATATACCTGGTGTTTTGCCTGCGGCAAAGACAATCCGATCGGTTTGAAGCTTGACATGCAGTTGGAAGGCGAGACGTGCACAGCCGTTTTCTTACCGCAACGGCAGCATCAAAGCTATGACAACTGCATGCATGGCGGCCTTATCAGTACGATTCTTGACGAAGTCATGGGGCACTATGTATTTAAGAAAACAGGCATGCCGGCATATACGGCCGACTTGCACATTCGATTCCGGGAAGCCGTGCCGATCGGTGAAGAAATCCGCGTTGTCGGCCGTTTGAAAAGTCAGCGCAACCGTCTGTATTTGATGGAGGGCATCGTTTATAAAGCGACCGGCGCCGTTGCGGCGACAGCCGAAGCCAAGCTGATGGCAGAGAAATGAATCAGGCGGTGTAGGCCTAGGCCGCGTTATCAAAACATTACATGGTTACAGTACAGGAGGCGATATGATGAGTTGGATATCATGGTTGATTATCGGCGCTTTTTCCGGTTGGGTAGGCAGCAAGATTATGGGTGTCGATGAAAAAATGGGCAGCATTGCCAATATTCTTTCAGGAATTGTCGGCGGTATGGGATTAAATGCTATTTTAGCTCATTTCGGTATCGTCGGGATCAACGGTTTTTTTGAGATCGAATCGTGGCTTACCAGCATCGTCGGAGCGGTCATTTTGATTGCTGCCGTCAAATGTTTGAAAAACAGGTCATAAGAAAAACGCCGCCAAGTCGGGACAGATGGTGTAGCCGTACCGCTTGCCGGCAGGCGTCGCAGTATTTGCGTAAATTATGTGAAAAAAAACACATAACGATTGACAAGGCATTTGTTTATGTGTATGCTAAAATAAATTAGCATGGCACCGTGTATTCAAGGCATTTTTATATTGTCGTCAAATTAGACATGATTTTAAGAAAGGCATAGACGATTATGACGGAGAGCAGGCCTTATTTGAAACCGATAAAAAATAAGTCTGTCGTGCAACAAGTGGTTGACGGACTGACACAGGCCTTAATCGAGAAGACGATCCGTCCGGGTGACAGAATCCCGCCGGAGCAGGATTTGGCCGATATGTTCGGCGTATCGCGGAACTCGGTCCGCGAGGCGATTAAGATCCTTGTCTCGTTCGGCGTTTTGGAGATAAAACGGCCTGAAGGTACCTTTGTGACGAAAGGCATCTCCGATTCCATGATTGACCCGTTGCTGTACGGTATCATCTTGGAAGATTCCGAATCCCTCGGGGCGCTGAAAGCATTGCGTGAGTGGATCGATATCGGCATTATACGATTGAATATCATAGAAGCGACGGATAAAGACATACAGGCGCTGAAAGCCGCGCTGGCGCATTTCAAAGAGATGACGAAAACGGAAGACGTTGAGGCTGTCTTTGAGGCCGACAATGCTTTTCATGAAGCCTTGTCTATTGGCACGCATAACAGCCTGTTCGCCAAAGTCGCTGCTGTAACGCGGTTATTGACGAAAGAAATACGCTATAAGACGATTCGGCATATGACCAGGAATCATAAGCTTGAGGAATTGTATGACGTCCACCAAGAGCTGTATTGCATTATTAAAGGGAGAGTATTCAATGACGTCGAAAAAATAATTCAAAAAAGTTATTTTTATGACGAAGGCGCATTGGAAGAGTAGAGAATATAGGAAAAAGCCGGATCTGCGTGAATAAAAGCAGGTTCGGCTTTTTCCTATTATTTATTATGGGAAGAGATAATTCTCGTTAGAAAATGCAAATAAAGCATTAATGAATTAGTCAAAACGCATTGACATGAAGATTCTTGAGAGTATAATTGAAATCGTAAACAAGATAACATCCTACGTTCAACATATAATGATAAAAAGATCGTGATGTTACCGCATTCAGCAGTATAGTTCGATTTAGATGGGGTGAAAGATAATGAGACGAAAAAGTGTGGAAGAGTTGAAAGGCATTGCCGCTGACTTGAGGAAAAAGGCGATAACCATGATTTATGAGGCTCAATCGGGACATCCGGGCGGCTCTCTGTCGGCAGCTGATTTTGTCGCAGCATGTTATTTTGACGAAATGGATATTGATCCGGAAAATCCCAAATGGGAAGACCGTGACCGCTTTATCCTCTCTAAGGGGCACGTTTGTCCGATTCAGTATGCGGCTTTGGCTTCACGCGGATATTTTCCTGAGTCGGAATTACATACGCTTCGTAAGGAAGGGAGTATTTTACAGGGCCATCCGGATATGAAAAAATGTCCGGGAATCGATATTTCTACAGGCTCTTTAGGCCAAGGGCTGGCTTGCGGCGTCGGCATGGCATTGGCTGGGAAACGGGACAATAAAAATTATCGCGTTTTCGTGGTTATCGGTGACGGAGAAGCGCAAGAAGGGGAAATTTGGGAGGCCGCCAATACAGCGCACAAATATGAATTGGATAACCTGATCGTTTTTATAGATAACAACAATTTGCAACTTGACGGCACGACTGATGAAGTTATGCCCAATATTGATTTGGGTCAAAAATTTGCGGCATTCGGGTTTGACACTTATGAAATTGACGGGCATAGCATGGAAGAGATTACCAAGACGCTTGAAATGATTCGCATGCGAAAAAATAAAAAACCGCACTGTATTTTTGCACATACCGTGAAGGGGAAAGGCGTATCCTTTATGGAAAATGAGTGCAGCTGGCATGGCGTGGCACCAAATGATGAAGAATATAAGCAGGCAATGGCGGAACTTGAAGGAGGGTTAAAATGATGGGTGTAAAAAAAGCGACTCGCGAAGGGTTTGGCGAAGAAATACTCGCGTTGGGCAGGAAAAATAAAGATATTTATGTAGTTGACGTTGATATTGCTAAATCCTGCAAAACGACGCCATTTTCCAAAGAATTGCCGCAACAGCATGTTAATGTCGGGATTGCTGAACAGAATGCCGCAGGCGTGGCGGCAGGACTGGCAACGACGGGAAAAATTCCGTTTGTCGTCACGTATGCCGTATTCGGATCGCTGCGCATGTGTGAAATGATCCGTCAGGAGATCTGTTATCCGAACTTGAATGTTAAAATCGCCTGCTCGCATGGTGGCGTGACACCTGCCAATGACGGGGCCAGCCATCAGTCGATTGAAGATATGGGCGTACTTCGCACCATTCCGAATATGACGGTTATTATGCCGGCTGATTATTACGCCGCCAAACAGTTAACGGCGGCTGCCGCTGCAAGTTATGGTCCTGTTTATCTGCGTTTTACACGCGACGCCATTCCCGCCATTTATGACGAGGGTGTCGAACTGGAAATCGGCAAGGCTCATTTGATCCGAGACGGTAAAGACGTAGCCCTTATTGCCAACGGTGATACGGTTCGTCTGGCCATTGAAGCGGCAGAGGAACTGAGAAAGCTCGGTATTTCCGCAAAGGTGCTTGACATGCACACAATCAAACCGCTTGATGTTGATGCTGTAAAGGAATGCATTGAAAAGATCGGCAAAGTGGTTACCGTTGAAGATCACAATATTATCAACGGCTTGGGCAGCGCCGTTTGTGAGGTAGCGGCCGAAATGGGGAAAGGCATTGTTAAACGTATCGGGATCCAGGATCGTTTCGGCGAATCGGCTCCTTATGATCGACTCCTTGCCAAAAATGGCATTACTGTCGAGAATATTGTGGCAACGGTTCAACGCCTTTAACTCGGTAAAGATATACGATAATTTGAGGAGTGATCATAATGGATGTATCCGCTATTGAACGGAGTACAGTAAAAAAGGTTACGCATAGGCTGATTCCATTTTTGTTCCTTTGCTTTGCTATTTCCATTTTGGATCGCGTCAATATCGGTTTTGCAGCGTTGCAAATGAACTCTGATCTGGGATTTTCCAGTGCTGTCTTCGGTTTTGGCGCCGGTATTTTCTTTTTTGGATATTTTTTGCTTGAAGTGCCGGGCGGGGCTTTAATGACGAAGTTCGGCGCCCGTCGCTGGATTTCTCGGATCATGATTTCCTGGGGAATTGTTTCCATATTGACGGCATTTGTACAGAATGATCTGCAATTCTATCTTGTCCGTTTTGCCTTGGGAATCTGTGAAGCCAGCTTCTTCCCTTGTATGGCTTGGTATTTGAGCAATTGGTACCAAACAAAAAATCACGCCAAAGCCATTGCCGGTTTTATGGTGGCGATTCCCAGCGCGAGCGCTTTCGGGTCGCCGATATCTACGTATTTACTGCAAATGAATCTTTTTGGACTTCACGGTTGGCAAAGCCTCTTTATTTTGGAAGCCGTTCCTTCGGTAATTTTGGGTATTGTCGTTTATTTTTATTTGACGGATAAGATAGAAGACGCCGACTGGCTTGAACCGGAAGAGCGGGAATGGCTACAAAAGGTTGTCGCCGAAGAACAGGCCGTAAAAGCGGAAAAGAAGAAAGTATCTTTCTTGTCTGCGCTGAAGGAGCGGGACGTGTTAATTTTGTCAGGCGGTTATTTTGCCTGGATCTGCGGGTATTACGGCATCGTCATGTTCTTGCCGACACTGGTGAAGCAGCTTTCGGGGAGGCTTTCTACGACGATTATCGGTTGGACTATCGGCGCGATGTACTTATTGGCAGCTTTTGTCATGTACGGCGTCGGACGTCATTCTGACAAGGTCAATGAACGCCGTTTTCATGTCGCCGCTTGTTTGGTTGCTGCCGCTATCGGTCTGGTCGCCAGTGTGTATATTGCCCATGCCAGCGTTGTTCTCAGTTTGGCTGTTTATGCAGTGGCGCTTTGCGGCGCTTATGGGGCGTATTCGCCGTTTTGGGCTATTCCGCCGGCCTATCTTTCCGGTACGGCTGCGGCAGCGGGTATCGCGCTGATCAATAGTGTCGGTAATTTGGGCGGTTTTGTAGGGCCTTACGTTATGGGCTATGTCAGTACGGCTACCGGATCTTTTGATGCCGGCGTGCTCTTTCTGGCGGTCTGCATGGTTATCAGCGCGCTCGTTGTTACCGTTTGTGTAAAGCAGAATGGCAAGGCGTTGGAATAGAAGTCATCGGTTATCGTATCGGGTATGTTATGGATGAATAATAGGAGGTAAGCAATATGTTGGATTTCAAAGATCAAGTCGTTATTGTTACGGGCAGCGGTTCGCCAAAAGGAATCGGACGGATTATTGCCAAAACATTTTCTCAGCAAGGCGCGCAGCTGATCATTGCCGACATCAACATGGAGGGAGTAAAGGAAACTGTTGAAATGATTACGGCAGCAGGCGGCAAGGCTGAAGGAGTAAGACTTGACGTTACGAGCAAGGAGTCATGTCAGGCTATGGTAGATCATGTCATGAATACATATGGCCATCTTGACGTTTTGATCAATAATGCCGGTGTTTCACAACACGTTACGGTTGAGGACATGACGCTTGAGGATATGAAACGTATTTTTAATGTAAATATGTTTGGCCTCTTCCTCTGCACACAAGCCTGCATGAAGCCGATGGTGGAAGCCGGTTATGGCCGTATTGTCAATCTTTCTTCCGTATCCGCCAAGCGAGGCGGCGGAATTTTCGGCGGCGCACATTATTCCGCCGCTAAAGCGGCAGTATTGGCTTTTTCTAAAAATCTTTCTCGAGAAATTTCTCAGAAAGGGGTTACCATTAACAGTGTATGTCCCGGTTTGATCAATACGGAAATTTGGAAATCGCTTCCGCAAGAAGAAGCGCAGAAAGTTATCGACGGTATCCCCATGGGACGCCCCGGCGAAACGCAGGAAGTTGCCGATACGATTGTATTCCTCGCATCCAAGGAAGCCTCGTACATTACCGGTGAAGAGATTGACATCAACGGCGGTCAGCATATGGACTGATTGTCCGCCGTCAACGGACTGACAGATTGCCGTCAAGGTACGTGTTTGCTGCAGAGGCGGACAGTAACGTTTCTTGACGGCAGTTTTTGCAGGAAAGGGGAAAAGGAACCATGCGTGGCGGATTTATAGAAAAACCGATGAAAGCGTATTTCAGAAACGATTTGGAAGAACCGCAGTTGATAGACGAGTACAGTGTGAAAATTCAAGTAAAAATAAGTGGTATTTGCGGCTCTGAAGTGCATGCTTACCATGGAAAGCATGCCTGGCGGGTCCCGCCTCTGGTATCGGGTCATGAATTTTCCGGCGTTGTTGTAGCACTGGGCAGCGCCGTTACAACCTGCAAGATTGGCGACAGGGTTACGGCGGAACCGCAATATGGCTGCGGCCATTGCGAATTGTGTGCAAGCGGCGCGTATAATCTTTGCGAAGACAAAAAGATATTGGGCGCTACCTATTGGAGCGGTTCTTTTGGCGAGTTTGTCGTTGTGCCGGAACGCTGTGTTATCCGTTTACAAGATACGGTTTCTTTTGACGCAGGAGCGCTGATAGAGCCACTTGCTGTCGGTATGCACGCCGTACGCAGCAACCGGGTGGGGGAAGGCGACACCATTGCCGTCATCGGCTGCGGCACCATCGGTTTGGGTGTGATTCTCAGCGCGCTTTCCCAAGGAGTAAAGACCATCATCGGCATTGATGTTTTCGATTTCAATTTGATGAAAGCGAAGGAAATGGGGGCTTCGCATGTTTACAACAGTCTTACCGTCGACGTCGCGCGAACGATCATGGATTTGACCGGGGGAAGAGGCGTGGATGTGACCTTTTTGGCATTCGGTAATGCCGCTTGCATGGTGCAGGCCGCAGAGATTACCAAACGTGGCGGTACAATTTCCGAGATTGCCGTTATGGGGAATGACGTGGCGGCGCCTTTCGGACTGATTCAAGTTAAAGAGCTGCGCGTTATCGGTTCCAATATGTATACTGGCGACGATTTCAAGGCTGTCATAGAAGCGTTGGCTTCCGGCCGTATCCGCACGGAGGGATTTATAACCAAAAGGTTCCCTATAGAAGAAATGTCTGCGGCTATGCGTTTCGCAGATCAACGGCCGGAACCGTTGGTTAAGGTTGTCTTGGAATTTTAATAGGCGAAATTGACGGTTATGGTCAGGATGAAAGGATCGGCTACGTAAATGATCAAAAAAATAGGTGTTTTAACCAGCGGAGGAGACGCCCCCGGTATGAATGCGGCTATCCGCGGCATTGCCAGATATGCCATTTATAAAGGGTTGGCTGTCGAAGGTATTCAAAAGGGTTATGAAGGATTGATCAACGGAGAAAGTGTACCGTTGAATCGAAGATCTGTCGGCGGGATCATTCATCGCGGCGGCACACTGTTGAAAACGGCGCGCTCAAAAGAGTTTGAAACTGAAGCTGGCAGACAAAAGGCGATGGCATTTTTGCGGCAGAACGATATTGACGCATTAGTCGTCATTGTCGCCGAAGGAGCGATGAGCGGCAATGAAGTATATGAACATATCCATCACTATCATGCGGAGCTCAACCCCAGTTTGACCGTTTTGGGGTATTTGCAGCGCGGCGGTTCACCGACTGCGTACGATGCGAAAATGGCGGGGAAATTCGCGCAGAAGGCGGTGGATACCTTATTGGCAGGGAAAGCGAACGTGATTGTCGGACTGATTGATAATCATGTTACGGCCATACCTTATCAGCAGGCGGAACGGTATATTTACGGTATTGATGAAGAAGAGTATGACCTGGTTCACGCGCTGGGAAAGTAAGGGATGATCGGATATAGGCGAACAGGCCGGTATACATCTGTATACCGGCCTGTTCGCTTGTTCGCGGCCGCGAGCCTAATGACGCCGGAGTTTCGGCCGTTTTTGGCTTGCGGCGTTTGCTTCGCTATTGGCGGCCAGTTGACACTGCACGGGAGAGATTATTATAATTTTAAGAAATACCTGTTTTCGTCAGCAGATTCGATTGGCGACCGCTTCGTGTAGCCGTCGTCATCGACTCGTTGTTGCCGGAAATCTTTTTGACGCGCACTGCCGACGGCACATGATGGAAGAGGCTATTGCGGAGAACGGTGTTTTGGATACCGGTAGAAACTGAGGCTGAAAAAGGAGAAAGGGCCATGTCCATAAATTCATTTGATGATTATCCGCTGACCTGGCGGCCTGTCCTGCCGCCGTCAACGTTGCCGCTGTACCGTGTGTTGGCGCAGGAGTTGGAACGGGCCGTGCGGCAGCGCACGCTGCTGCCGGGGACGAAATTGCCGCCGCAGCGGGAATTGGCCGATTACTTGGGGATGAATGTCAGTACCGTAACGAGAGCGTTTCGGCTTTGCTCCGATAAGGGATTGTTGACAGCCCAGGTAGGCCGCGGAACCTATGTGGCCTATACGGTCAATACCGATCTGGCAACAGCAGAAAAGCCGCCGCAGCAGATTGAAATGGCGTCGATGATGCCGGAAACGTTGCAGCAGGACGAGGCTTCCGAAATACTGCAGCTCATGCTGCTTGAGAAAGGCAGGGGTCGTTTTTTCCAATACAGTCAGGAGCGGGGCGCTTATGATGCGGCGGCGACAGTCCTGCTGAAGCGGGTCGGGCTCTCGCTTGGCCGGAACGATGCGGTGCTTTTAGCCGGCGGCGGGCAGAATGCCATTGCCGCCGTTCTGGCTTCTTTCTTTCGGCGCGGCGATCGTATCGGCGTCGATCCGCTGGTTTATTCCGGCTTCAAGGACAGCGCCCGCCTTTTCGGCATCAGACTCATTCCTGTCGGGCAGGAGAACGGGGAAATGAGTGCCGCCGGAATTGCCTACGCCGTCAAAAACCATCATATCAAGGGCCTTTACATTACTCCCGATTTTCAGAATCCGACGACGCATATACTGAGCAAGGAAGGGAGAACCATGTTGGCTGAAGCGGCGAATACGTATGATCTGCTGATTATAGAAGACGCGATCACGTCTCTCTTGTTGGCGCAACCGCTGTTGCCGGTTAAAGCGTTGGCGCCGGATCGGGTCATTTACGTGCTCAGCCTTTCGAAAACGCTGCTGCCGTCTTTGCGCCTGGCGTACGTCGTCTGTCCTGCCGCGCAGGCAGCGGTTCTCAGCGAGGCGTTGCATGCCATTAATTTGTCCCAATCGGAACTTTTGCTGGAACTGGCTTCACGCCTGATTCTTTCCGGGAAGTACGAGGAACTGATGCGTTTGCGCCGCGAACGTGTCGCCAGGAGGAATCGCCTGGTGAATGCTGTTCTCGGAGCGTATGACATCGCCGGCACGGCGGAATGTATCAGTCGCTGGCTGACGTTGCCGCCTGCCGTGACGGGACTGGAGTTTGAGAAAGACGCCGCTGCCGCCGGTGTTTCCATTTACGGTGCGGAACACTTTGCCGTCGGCGCCGCTGCGTCCGTCAACGGCGCTCGTCTGGCTATTGCGTCACCGCGGGATGAAGCGGAACTGACGGACGGCTTGCGGCGTCTCAAAATCCTTTTGGACGGATACGCCTATGAAGGAAAGAAATAAAGAACGGCGGTCACCTGTTCGTATTCATGCTAACAGGTGACCGCCGTTCTTTATTTTACGAGACATAATCGCTTTTGGACATAACCTTGTTCAGCGAATCTTGCAGGTAAGCGATATATTTGGTCATTTCCGGACTCATGGCAGCGTTTTTTCTCTTTACCCAGCCGATCTTCATCGTGCCGACGGGACCTTTTATCGGCACGGAAATGACGTCGGGGCCGACGATGCGGGGCAGGAGGCAACCGGTTCCCAGATTATAGGCATTCGTATTGGCGATGATGCTGAGCATTGTCGAGCGGTCCGTGACGTAGATTGTCTTTTGTGAATAAACCTTGGGAATCACCACTTCTTCCGACAGCTGGGCCGGATCGCTGCCTTGTTCATAGCGGATATAGGGATAGGGAAGTAGTTGTTCGATAGTGAGCTCTTTTTGCGAAGACAACGGATGCCGGCTGCTGATATAGGCGTGCGGCGGAAAGTCGAAAAAGGGGACGAATTCGAGCCCGTTTTTGGTGAATGTGCGATGCATGAACTGTTCCGTCATGTCGGAAACGTAAAGAATTCCGATCTGGCTGCGTTGAACCAGCACATCCTGAATTACTTGTGAAGTCCGTACTTCGTGGATGCGCAGCGTATAGCGGGCCGTGTCCGGCAGATTCAGGATGAAGCTGATCAGGCCGTCAACGGCAAAGAGGTAGTGTTGCGACGAAATGGACAAATGCAAAGCTTCCGGCATGGCTCTTTCTTTAGCGAAATAATCGCGCATCGTATTTGAAGCTTCCAGCACGTGATTGGCAAAATGGAGAAATTTCGTCCCCTCCGGTGTAAAGGCGATGCCGTGTCGGTTGCGGCGCAGAATCTTGATTTGAAATTCTTCTTCCAGATCCTTTACGACCTTGCTTAAGCTCGGTTGGGCAATGAACAATTTGTTTGCCGCTGCGGAAATGGAGCCGCATTTCGAAATCTCAATAATATATTTCAACTGCTGCAGTGTCATATAGAACCTCCTGTCATAACTTTTTTCTATGCATTTGTGAGGCTACACGGTATTATTCACAAAAAATTATATATGATATACTTTGCAGTGTCAAAAGGATATGTCCGTATTACGAATCAGGCTTCACACAACGACAGTCAGGAGGAATGAAGGATGAAAAGAGAAGAGTTAATGAAAATGGGATTTGCAACGCGCGCTATTCACGGCGGTGCTTCGACAAATACGTTCGGCGCATTGACAGCGCCTATTTACCAAACTTCTACGTTTGTTTTCGATTCTGCTGAACAGGGCGGCAATCGGTTTGCGTTGGCGGAGGAAGGCTATATTTACAGTCGTCTCGGCAATCCGACGAATGCCGTTGTCGAAGAAAAAGTAGCTATTCTCGAAAATACGGAAGCTTGCGTTTCCACCGGCTCCGGCATGGGAGCTATTTCGGCGGCTCTTTGGACGGCTGTCCAGTCCGGCGACCACATCGTTGCCAGTGATACGCTTTACGGCTGCACCTTTGCCTTGATGAATCACGGGCTGCCTCGCGCCGGCATAGAAGTATCCTTTGTCGATATGACCGATCTCGATGCCGTGCAAAAAGCGATGAAGAGCAATACGAAGGTCGTCTACATGGAAACGCCGGCCAATCCGACGCTGAAAATTGTCGATATTGAAGCGATCAGCAAAATCGCGCACACTGTTGAATGTTGTATTGCCATTGTCGATAATACGTTCTGCACGCCGTATATCCAGCGGCCGGCAGAATTGGGCGCCGACGTAGTCGTTCATTCGGCAACAAAATATCTGAACGGCCACGGTGACGTTATCGCCGGTTTTGTTTGCGGTAAGACGGATTTTATCACCCAAGTACGCCTCTTCGGCATTAAAGATATGACCGGAACGGTACTCAGTCCTTTCGATGCTTTTCTTATCGCTCGCGGCATGAAGACCTTGCAGATTCGCATGGAAAAACATTGCGCCAACGCGATGAAGGTGGCCGAATTCCTCGAAAGCCACCCTGCCGTAGCCACGGTCAGCTATCCTGGATTGAAGAGCTTCCCGCAATATGAGCTGGCAAAAAAACAGATGGCTCTTCCTGGCGGCATGATTTCCTTTGAATTGAACGGCGGTAAAGAAGAAGGCGCCGTGGTCATGAACAACGTTCACGTCTGCAAGCTTGCCGTATCTCTTGGAGACGCCGAAACATTGATCGAACATGCCGCATCGATGACGCACTCGACGTATACGAGTGAAGAACTCAAAATGGCCGGTATCAGCGAAGGCCTGGTGCGTTTGTCCGTAGGGCTTGAAGATGCCGAAGATATTATTGCCGATTTGAAGCAGGCGTTGGATCTGATCGTTAAATAACCTATACCCATATTCATCACCGAGAAGCAGCAAGAGCAGATCTGGCTGCTTCTTTTTTTTGCGCAGTTGTTTTTGAGGTGTTGCTTTAAAGAAAATAATTGCAGTAAGACAGGGCATAAAAAAATATAGAAAATTTCTATAGATGATTAAAATAAAAATATATTATACAAATAAATATGATTGTGATAAATTTAACATATATATTTCGTGGGGCAGATGTACAGCCGGATTAAATCTTTTTGACGTATTTTTTAGCTAAGACAGAACGAAACTCTTTTACCGATTCGGGGGGCAGTCAAGGGGAAGAGCGTATGGTTGTTTAACGGCGTATTGTTAAGGAGATGTGTTTTAATCGAAGGGAGAGATCGTTGTGAGTACAGAAGAGCAAGTTCGTACAGAGGAGGAAAAGGGGAAAAAGGTGGTGGAAGAAAATACCGTAAAACCGAGCGGCAAGGCGCTGATTCCTTTTCTCGTTTTTGTGGCCGTTTATCTGGGCAGCGGGATGATTCTTCATCTGAGCGGCGTGCCGATGGCTTTTTACCAGTTTCCGGCGCCGTTGGCGGCGATCATCGGCGTTATGGCAGCCTTTATTTTGATCAGCGGTTCTTTTGATGATAAGTTCGATACCTTTGTTAAAGGCTGCGGCGATTCCAATATTTTGATTATGTGCGTGGTCTTTTTATTGGCCGGCGGCTTTGCTACCGTTTGCAAGGTGATGGGCGGCATTGATTCGACAGTCAACCTCGGCTTGACGTATATTCCGCCGGAATATTTGGCGGCCGGTATTTTTATCATTTCCGGATTCATTGCTACGGCAACGGGAACGTCGGTAGGCAGCGCCGCCGCCGTAGGTCCTATTGCCATCGGGATTGCCGACAAGACGGGCGCATCGCTGCCGCTGATCATGGGCTGTGTTCTGGGCGGCATCATGCTGGGCGATAATTTGTCGATCATTTCCGATACGACGATCGCTTCGACGCGGACGCAGGGCTGTGAAATGAAGGATAAATTTAAGCTGAACTTCTGGCTGACGCTGGTCCCGGCGATCCTTACCGTTATCCTGTTGATCTTTTTCGGGCAGTCGGAAACGATTGTGACGACGGGAGAGCATGAATTTAATCTCATCAAGGTGCTTCCGTATATCGTCGTTTTGGTGACGGCCGTCGCCGGGGTCAACGTTTTTCTGGTTCTGGTCATGGGGACGGTGTTGGCCGGCCTCATCGGTATCGCATATGGAGATTTGACTTTCTTGACGTTTATGCAGGCCATTTATAAAGGCTTTGTCAGCATGAACGATATTTTCCTCTTGTCCATGTTTACCGGCGGCTTGGCGGCAATGGTCAGCAAAGCCGGGGGCATAGCGTATCTGTTGACGAATATACAGAAATTCATCAAAGGAAAAATTTCAGCTGAACTCGGCATTTCGGCGCTGGTTTCCATTACGGACATCGCCTTGGCCAATAATACGGTGGCTATCATTGTTAACGGTGAAGTTGCCAAGCGGATCTGCTATACCTTCCACGTCGATCCGCGGCGCAGCGCGGCCTTGCTCAGCACCTTTTCCAGTATTTTCCAAGGCTTGGTTCCGTATGGGGCGCAAATGTTGATCGTGACGGGCTTTGCCGGCGGCGCCGTCTCACCGCTGGAAGTCTTGCCGTATACATGGTTTATTTATCTCTTGGGCATCTCGGCTGTCGTATCCGTATTCATTCCCTTTTCGGACGGGTTTATCAAGAGAGATCCCTGGAATTTCGAAGAAGGGAAAGCACAGAGCAAAGTTTCGGCATAACGTGCGGGAAAGGGTGTTCCCTTCGATGCAACACGTCCGTGTGCCATACATTGTACGCCATACAATCTTTTGATTGTATGGCGTACTTCTTTGTGATACGCTAAAAACAGGAACAGTTTTTAGCAATTTTGTATGAGGAGGAGAGGAAAATGAAAGCCTATCATGTGGACGCTTTTGCAAAAAACGTTTTTACCGGGAACCCGGCCGTCGTCTGTGTTCTGGATCATTGGCCCGATGACGGCCTGATGCGGCAGATCGCCATCGAAAATAATTTGTCCGAGACGGCGTATACCGTTCCGGAAGGAGATGATTATCGCCTGCGCTGGTTTACGCCGGGAGGAGAAATCGACCTTTGCGGTCATGCAACCTTGGCAACGGCGTTCGTTCTGGCTAATTTTATTGAGCCGGAACGGCAGGTCTTTCACTTTCATACGCTGGGCGGCGATTTGACTGTTCGGCGTGAAGGGGAACTGTTTTCCATGGATTTTCCGGCGTATGCGATGCAGCCTGTGGCCGTGACGGCGGCGATGACGGCGGCGATCGGCCGTCGGCCGTTGGCGGCGTATATGGCGCGGGATCTCGTTTGCATCATGGATGATGAAGATTTCGTTCGACAGGCGGAACCGAATCAGGAGAAGATCCGGGAACTTGACGGGTTGCTGCTGCATATTACGGCTAAAGGCCGGGATTATGATTGTGTCAGCCGCAGCTTTGCGCCGAAGCTCAAAGTGCCTGAAGATCCGGTCTGCGGTTCCGGCCACTGTCATATTTTGCCGATTTGGGCCGCGCGTGAGGGGAAGACGGCGTTGCATGCGTATCAGGCTTCCCAACGAGGCGGCGAGCTGTTTTGCCAAGTACACGGCGACCGTGTTACTTTGTCCGGATATGCCTGCCTGTATTCGACGGCAGAACTGCATGTATAGGTAAGGAAAAGGAGGGGCCCATCTGTTGCTCCTCCTTTTCCTGTGATGTGGCTGCTTTTTTTGCGCGCAAAGATGGCAGCCAGATCGGACCGGACCGACAGACGGCGTCGACCTCTTGGGAGCAGCCTGCGTATAACGGTGATCCTTGCGCGGGCTTTAAGCCAATAAAAAAACACGCTCTGCAGAGCGTGTTTTTTTATTAGAACGCCGGCAAGATGGTGCCTTGGAAGTGTTCTTCAATAAACTTTTTAATCGCTTCCGACTGATAAATGGCGACGACCTTTTTGTACGTTTCATTGTTTGCATCTTCGTCACGAACGACGATGACGTTAGCGTAAGGCGAGTTTTTGTCTTCGACGATGAGCGAGTCTTTTTGCGGATTCAGGCCTGCCGGAATCGCGTAGTTCGTATTGACGCAAGCCAGATCGGTATCGTCAAGAGAGCGGGAAATCTGGGCGGCATCCAATTCGACGAACTGCAAATTCTTCGGATTTTCGACGATATCGGTTACGGAAGCGTCAACGGAATTGCCGTTTTTCAAGGTAATCAATCTTGCCTGCTGCAGCAGAAGAAGTGCGCGCGCACCGTTTGTCGGATCGTTCGGAATGGCGACTTTGGCTCCCGGGGTGACGTCGGCAAGGGATTTGTATTTATGGGAATACGCCGCCATCGGCAAGATGATGGATTTGCCGATAGACGTTAACTTCAGCCCCTGTTTCTTGATGACATTGTCAAGGTAAGGCTGGTGCTGCATGGAGTTCATATCGAGGTCTTTGTCGGCAAGGGCTTTGTTCGGCTGGACATAGTCGTTAAATTCGACGACTTTCAGCGTAATGCCCTGTTTGGCCGCTTCCTTGGCCACTTCTTCCATTACCTCTGCATGCGGTCCTGCCGTTACGCCGACTTTGATTTCTTTTTTTGTAGTATCGGCAGTGTCGGAGCTGCCGCAGCCTGCTGCAAAGATACATGTTGCCGCAATTAGGGCGAGACTGATAACTTTTTTTACGGATACGTTCATTTGATGATTCCCCCTGTATATTATAATGATGAGTATAAATTTCAACCGGCATAGCAGCGTCTTCAAGTGACAAAAGAAAAGCCGTCATGACGATGACGGCTTGTGTATATGCTCCTTCATCTGTCGGTAAAACCGCTGGAATTAGCACCTTTCCCCGAAAGGAGGTTGCCGCAGCTTCACAGGGCCAGTCCCTCTGCTGCTCTTGATGAAAACGGTATGCAGTTGTTGAAAGTAATGATAACGCGTCGCCGCGATCTTGTCAAGAGGAAATGACAGCTCGTCGCATATGACGATTTTTCAAGACGGAAAGTCGTGGCTTTGCGGCTACGTGAAGGCCCAATTACGGATCAGCGGCACGACTAGGGGCTGATAAAGGAAATATAAGAAGGAAAAGACGCAAAAGCCTATGGATGCGCCCACAATGGCTCCGTTGATGCGGATCCACGACAAGTCTTCGCCCAGTTTGTTTTCAAGGAATTCGTTAAATTTCCGCTTGTCAAAAGTTGACAGGACGTCACGGACGGCAATGGCGATGAGACTGTGTTCGTGTTCGAGAAGAATGTTGCAGGCGCGGCAGATCTGTTCATCAAGCCAGTTTTTTACGGATTCATGGGAACGGCAATAGGCAATGTACCGAAAGAACTGCGTTTCCAACATATCCTTCAGTTCCTCCTGTCCTGTCTGACCGCTTGTAAAATAGATTTCAACAGACCCTTGGGTGGCATCTAGCCATTGTTCGAGCGGCAGGGAATCGATGAACTGGTCTTGCCAGTTCTGGACGGCGAAGGCCAATTGACCGCTCATGGAATAGAGAAACAATTCAAACTTGCGGCAGAGCCACTCTTTTTGCGCCGCATCGGCCTGTTCCCAATGATCAAGCCAGATGAGCAGGCCGCTTTTGATATCCTGAGCTATTTTTTGCGGGTCCACGATGCCGAGTACTTTGTTAATTGTCAGCGTGGAGACCGTCGAATGTTTGGATTCTTCCTGCCATTGCAGGATCAGATCTTTTATCACCGTGTCAAATTCGTCGCTGGCAATAAGTTCTCTGATGAGATTGAGCGTATCTGTGAACATGTTGCTGTTCGGGTCAGCCAACAGGGAAATGAGACGGTCCTGGAAAAAGTTGACGAGCGGTTGCTTTTTGAGATAGCTGCGTAAACGAATAAGGATCGCTTGTTGTGTGTCTCCTTTTTGAGCAAAACCGTAGGCTCGGATTGAAACGGCATAAAGCAGATTTCGAAATTTTTCCTTTCCCGCCGGTTCGCGCAGCCATACCGATAATTTATCGATGAACGAAATGTTGCGCAGCTTATCTTGCCAAATCTTGGGCTGCAGCAGCTGTTTGGAAATAATTTTAGTAATACTGTCGATAATCTGTTCCCGATTGCTATACAGCAGTTCCGTATGGTAGGGAAATCCCAGCGGTTTCTCGAACAAGGCGGTGACGGCGAACCAGTCGGCGATACTGCCGATGAGGGCTGATTGAATGACGAACAGGAGCAGCTGTTCCGGCAAGGAAAGATCGTGCGTGGCCCACCACAGGAAGGCAAGGATGAAACAGATGAATGAGCCGAGGAGAATGAGATTTGCTTTTCGACGGTAGGTCATATTACGCACCTCCTTTGACGGCGTACATGATCAGGTAAATTACGGCTCCTAAAAGGGCGCCTACGAGGGATCCGTTGATGCGGATGACTTGCAGATCATACCACACGCTGTTTTCCAATTGCTCCGCCAAGTAGGTTCCGTCATATTTCAGGATTTCCTGTTCTGCCGTTTTACCGAACCATTCCTGCAGTTTTTTCAGTTCTTGCGACAGGAAGGTGAGCAGCGTATGATTCAGCTGCTCAATCCGATCGGGGCTTTCGCGCCATGATTCTAGCTTGCGAATGACGTAGGCAGCTACCCAATTGCAGATTCGGCGCTGTCTTTCCGGATCCCGGATGTATCGCTGCCAGGCTTCGCCCGTATCGGGACGCGTAACGAGGCTTTGGTACATGCGGTTTTTATAGCTGTCAATACGTTTGTGCCAATCATCGTTGAATTGGATTTGCTCTGTTTTTTTCCATAAATAACGCAGCGCCTGTTCACGCTGCACGGAGTTGTCCGCTTTTGCTTCTGTCAGCAGAGAAAGTCCTTTTTTTTGCAGTATTCCGGCTACGTAGGGGGGGCGAAGGACCTCGACTTTCAGCGCCGTTTTGATCGCCCAGCCTAGAAAGATATTGCGTTTCGCATATTGCAGCAAGGAAGCTTCATAAATTTCGCCAATCGCTTGGCCCATCATGTCGCTGCGAATAATTTTTTCCAAGTAGAGAATCATAAAATCGAGAAAATCTTTGCCAGATTCGCCGCGAAGACCGATCTTAATGGCTTTGCTCATAATGGGAGCCAAATCTATTTTTTCTACGGCCTGGCCGCCCTTTGAGGAAAATGCGTTCACCAGCGTTTGGATATCCACCGTATACAGAAAGGTAGTGAGCATCTGTCCGAATACGTGCTCGGCGGCTTGAAACCCTTTGCCGGTATGCAGGTAGTCTAAGGTAGAGCCTAGAATGGGATGATGTTTGAGCACGGCGTACATGTTGGGAACGGTCAGAATTTCATGTTCGACCATGTGGCGGGCCATTTCGGCAATGCGGACCTTGCTGTTGGGGATAATTGCCGTTTTGAAGGCGATTCCCAAAGGACGGCGAAATAAAGCGGTAACGGCATACCAATCTGCCAGTCCGCCGATCAGCGCAGCTGATGAAACATGGGTAAAAAAGCCGCCGCAGAACGTGTCCCGGAACGGGAAGGCGGCGAGCAGCATGATGGCGGCTGCTATTAAGATGTATGTAGCTGCGTGCGTGCGGGCAGGCGGTGACATTTTATTCGGCACAGACATATATCCTCCTTACGTGGTGAGCCTGTTTTTTGATTTGCAGCAGAGCCGTACGGTCAAGTGATTATGTATACTATACCATATCCTCTTATCAGATCAACCGTACTGGACGGGAATGTGTTGCTGACGATAAAAAATACATGTAAAAAACGATACTAGATAT
>NZ_AWXA01000010.1:0-17803 GCF_000478965.1 Megasphaera vaginalis (ex Srinivasan et al. 2021) | reverse complement strand
CTCGACGTACTTAGGCGTTCCGCGGGAGTGGCTGGGGGACCGATTCTTTGAGGACGCCGAAAAGCTCAAGGCCCGCAACGAGATGGCCTACCGTCACGAGTACCTCGGGGAGGTCACCGGGACCGGCGGGGCTGTTTTCGAGAACGTGGAAGATATGAACATGACGGATGAACTTGTAAGCAGTTTTGATAGATTATATAACGGCTGCGATTTTGGCTTTGCTGTTGACCCATTGGCATTTACGCGGATGCACTACGATGCCAAGAGAGAAACGTTGTATATATTCGATGAAGTATATCAACCTAAGCTAAAGAACAAGCCTGCTGCTGAAATGATAATAAATCGGATTGGCAGAGAATTGGTTATTGGCGATAGCGCTGAACCTAAGACGATAGCAGAAATGCAGGAGTTGGGGGTCAATATGGACGGCGCACGAAAGGGCAGAGACAGCGTTGAACATGGCATTAAGTGGTTGCAAAATCTGGAGCATATATATATCGACAAAAACAGATGCCCTAATACGTATCGAGAATTCGTGACATACGAATACGAACGGAACAAAGAGGGCCAATTTATTAGCGCATACCCCGATAAGAATAACCACGCAATAGACTCTGTTCGGTATGCGTGTGGCAAGATTATCATGGGCAGCCGGTTCGGATGGTGATGAAATGGAATTAACGGCATTTTTTAGTTCAATCATAAAAGACAACGCAGGCATGAGCGATCGTGAGTTTTTACAATCTGAATTCAACGAGTTCATGCAATCAAAGCGGCGCAGGGACATATTAACCGCTCGTGATTATTACAAGGGGCGGCATGATATATTACGAGAGAATCGGCAGGAAATCGGCGAGAACGGACGGTTTCAAGATACGATCAACGCGACAAATTACCATATCGTCAATAATATGTTTGATGATTTAGTCGATCAGAAGGTTAGCTATCTTCTATCCAAACCGATAGAAGTAAAAACGGACAATACCGATATAACTGACATCTTCGGTAAGTCATTCATGCGCAAGATGAAGCAAATAGGTAAAGATGCACTAATCGGCGGATATGGGGCGTTGCTTCCGTATATCGATATTAACGGCGATTTGAAATTCAAGCGCATGAAACCGGAACAGCTTCTTTTATTTTGGGCAGATGAAGAGCATGAGGTACTGGACGCGTTTGCATATTTCTATAACATCGAGCGATACAACAGGGTTCACACGAAAGAAATTGTTACGAAGATCGAATATTATCAGCCGGATAAGGTGTCGTATTTCATATGGGAAATGGGTCAATTAAGAGAGGACACAGAACGGCACGACACGCCGTACATTGTCGACGATCAGAACCAGACCTATAAATGGGATAAAATCCCCCTAGTCGTGTTTAAAGCAAACGACGAAGAACTGCCGCTCATTCTGCGTGTTAAATGCCTGCAAGACGCATTGAATACGATCATGTCAAACTTCATGAACAACATGACAGAGGACGCGCGTAATACAATTCTTGTTATTAAGAACTACGACGGCGAAGATTTAAACGAGTTCAGGAGGAAAATCGTGCAATACGGTGCCGTTAAGATCAGAACAGTTGACGGCGTGGATGGCGGCGTTGATGCATTAACCATTAACGTAAACGCCAATAATTACACAACGATTCTGAAAACACTCAAAGACGCGATTATCGAAAACGGCAGAGGATTCGATGCTAAAGATGACCGCATGAGCAGCAATCCAAATCAGATGAATATCAATTCTATGTATTCTGATATAGATCTAGATGCGTCGGATATGGAAAACGAATTCCAGGCAGCATTTGAACAGCTGATGTTCTTTGTTAATGCCTATTTATCGTTCATCGGTAAAGCGACAGAGGATGACGTAGAATTTGTGTTTAATCGCGATTTACCAATCAACGAAGCCGATACAATTACCAATTGCAGAAACAGTGTCGGAATAATCAGCGAAGAAACTATCATCAGTAACCATCCGTGGACAATTGACACGGCGGAAGAACTCAAACGATTAAAACGAGAACGGCAAGAAACCATGACGGATTATGTAACGGGCGGCGATGTTCATGACGAAAAACCGACAGAAGAAAACAGCTGATTACTGGAATGAGCGTTACGAACGGTTGAAGCTTGAGCAGATGGGGAAGGCAGAGGCGGTCAACAAGGATTTAAAAAGAGTGTACGCTGCTTCCCTTCGTAAGCTGCAAGCAGATATAAACGACTGGTATAACCGTTACGCAACGGAAAACGGATTGTCACTTGCAGACGCAAAAAGGCAATTAACCAAAAGAGAGTTAAAGGCGTTCAGATTGACACTTGACGAATACAAACAACTGGCAAAACAAAAAGACTTGCCAAACGAGTTTAAAAAAATGCTCGAAAATGCTTCTATACGCGTTCGTTTGGATAGGGCAGAGCAATTATATATACAAGTTGTGCAAAGCGTCGCAGAGATGGCCAAACAGCAAGAATTAGACGTATCGAAGCTGCTCAAAACGGTATATGAAGATAGTACCTATAAAACGGCGTATGAAGTGCAGAATATGCAGAGTAAATACAAGGACGTTTCCGTATTAAATCAAGAAGAAATAACGCAGGCAGTTAATAAGCCATGGGCGCAGGATGGGAAAGACTTTTCGACGCGCATATGGAAAAACGGCGCTAGCTTGATAAACACGCTGCAGACTGAAATAACACAGTCTTTAATGGTCAACGAAGGGACTCTGCTATTAGCTGCGAGGGTCGCGCATCGCTATGATGTATCGTTCAATGAAGCTAGGCGGCTAGTTGAAACAGAAACAGCGTATATTCAAGAAAAAGCAAGCTTCGAAGTATACGATAGACTTGGCGTTGAGCAGTACCAAATACTGGCAACGTTGGATAACAAAACGTCATCTATTTGTCGCCACTTAGACGGTAAGATATTTGATGTGAAAGACGCTAAAATCGGCGTTACAACACCGCCATTTCATTGCTATTGCCGAACGACAACGATACCGTACATAGAAGGTATTACGGACGATTGGGAAAGAGCGGCAAGGGACAAGAACGGTAAAACAGAATATGTTTCTAGTGATTTAACCTATCAAGAATGGTATAATAAATATGTAAAAAATAATGATACTAATAGTCTTATAGGAATAAAAACAAGTAACGGTATAAGGATAACATCTATATCTAAACATCAACAAGATAGGGCGGATACTAGAGGACTAAGTGTTTTTGATATTCAAGATGCTTTGGTTAATTCGTTACATATTGATGATATAAGGGTTGATGAAAGGGGTAAATCACAAAGGTTTATTGGTGAGAAAGTAACCGTTAATGTTAATCCGGATAACGGGAATATTATTACTTCTTGGGGAACTGGGAAGCGTGTGGTAAGAAAATACAAAAAGGAGAAAGACAATGAATGATTTTTTAATTGTTGATTTCACAGATGAAGAAATAGAGTTTATGAAACATAAAGGGTTTAATGCTTCGAAAAAACTTGACGGCGATTTAGCTTGTGATATTGTAGACGAATTAGGCAATAATGATATTGGTATCGCTGCTGATATTATTACAAAAATAACAACAAATAAGAATTGGTGACAATAAAGCTTATTTAAGCACTCTTAATTGAGTGCTTTTTTTATTGCCGCTTTGGCATTGTCAGGCGAAAAACGACAAGACTGAAAAGCGTGGTGTAGCACGCGTAAATAAAGCGTATCGAGAGGAGAACGAAAAAATGACAAAGGAAGATCTCAAAGAAATTGGCTTAACGGATGAACAAATCGCGAAAGTAATCGAAGATTATGGCAAGAACTATGTTAGTAAATCGCAATTTAACGAGAAAAACGAAGAAGCCAAGAGATTAAAGGGGGAAATCGAAACAAGTCGGAAGGAGATTGACAATCTCAAGAAAGCCAACAAGGACAACGACGAATTAACCGCACAAATTGAGCAGCTGAAGGAAGATGCTAAACAACGTGACAAAGAATATGACGCGGAAATGAATGCACTCAAAGTGGATAGCGCTATCGAAAGAGCGCTGATGGGGGCGCATGTCAAAAACACGAAGGCGGTAAAAGCATTGTTGGACTTGCAGGACGCTAAGCTTTCCGATGATGGCACGATCAGAGGTTTAACGGAACAGTTAAACGCTATCAAAGAAAGCGACTCTTATTTATTTGAAAGCGAAAGCAAACAAAACGGGATTTCAGGGACAACGCCCGGCACAGGGACGGCTGTCGCCAATCCAACAATTACAAAGGAAGCATTTAATAAAATGACGTATTCCGAACGGTCGGCATTGTTTAACAGCGATCGTGAGGCGTACGATGCATTGAGCAAAGGAGAATAAAACATGGCACAAACGAAAACGGATACGATGGTGATTCCACAGGTAATGGCGGATATGATTAACGCCTCGTTAGACAAGGCAATTAAATTTACGGCATTCGCAACGATTGACAGAACGCTCGAAGGGAAACCCGGTAACACTGTTACTATTCCTGCATGGAAGTATATCGGCGCAGCTACGGACGTTGCCGAAGGCGTTGCAGTTGATACAACGCAGATGACGACATCTACCAAAGAAATGAAAATTAAAAAAGCCGTAAAAGCTGTAGAAATCACGGATGAGGCTATCTTGAGCGGATTGGGAGATCCGATCGGGCAAGCAAATTATCAGATGGCATTGTCGTTAGCAGATAAAGTTGAAGCAGATGTAATTACTGCATTGGGTGGCGCGACACTCGTCTATGATGGCAGCGCAGGAAAGATTTCTTATAACGGCATTGTTTCCGCCGTGGATAAGCTTGTTGAAGAATCCAATACGGAGAAATTCATCTTCATTCACCCGGCACAGATTACTACGTTGCGGCAGGATGAGCAGTTTATCGATAAAACAAAATACGGCAATGATGTCATGATGACTGGCGAAATTGGCATGATTGCCGGCTGCCGTGTTGTCGTATCGCGTCGAGTCCCTGACAACGGTGGCACGAAATACGATAACTTTATCATCTGTACGACTGCAACGGAAACGGATGGAACACCTGTATTGCCGGCTGTATCTATTTACTTAAAACGGAACGCAGTTGTTGAAGTTGACCGTGACATTTTGAAAGGAACACAGGTCATCGTAGCGAACGAACATTACGGCGTTGGTTTATCGAATGAATCGAAAGTAGTCAAAGCAACGTTCTTGAAATAAGAGAGGGGAATAGTCATGGGGATGTTATTGCATCGGCATTATGAAGAAAGCAAGAAGAAAGAAATTGATTTTAATGCTTTTGAACTTACCGAGTTAAAAGTCATTGCAAAAGAAAAAGGGATTTCAATTCCAGCCAAAGCTAAAAAGACAGACGTTATTGCATTGTTAAAAGGTGATAACAATGGAACAAATGGATAAAATCAAAGCGTTAATAAAGATGGCGACTGGCATTGACATTGGCGATTCATACGATGGCTTGATTGAGTACATTTATAACAATGAACGGCAACACATCCTCAATGACTGCAACCTTACCGAAATCCCCGACGGACTGGCTTATGTTGTAGAGGAGCGGACGGCCGCAAGATTTATGCAGGCAAATAAAAGCATTATTTTGAACGATGCCGATTTGAATGTTGTGACATCCATTAGAGAGGGTGATACAACGGTAAATTTTGGCGATGCTAATGCTGAAACGAGGTTGGATAACGTAATAGGGGCGTGGCTGAGAAGCAGGGAGCGTGATATTGCATGTTACCGAAAATTGAGATGGTAAAGAAGGCTCTTTCCAGCCTGCATACATCTACCTGCATTATTCACACATATTCAAACGGGGCGATGGATGAAAACACCGGCATTGTTGATGACGTAGAAACTGCAAGCGATCCAATACCATGCCGGCTATCTTTTAATTCGAGTCCGACAACAGACGGTGAAGGCATAGCACAGGCGGCACAAACGGCGACACTGTTTCTCGATCCGTCGATTGTTGTCATCGCAGGAAGTGACATTGACGTTATTCAAAACGGCAGAACAATGGAATTTACTGCAGCAGGTGTTCCCGAAGTGTATCAAGGACATCAAGAGATTAACCTTGTTGACAGGGTGAAGTATCATGGCTGACGTGAAAGTTGACTTTAGTGGGTTTCATCAGCTGCGTCGTAAAATTAACGAATTTTCACGAACGGAAAGCCGCCAAATGATGACTGAATGTGCGAACGGATTGGCAGCGATATATCTGGGTAGCGCAAAAGTCGCAACGCCAGTAGGCGGCAATAAAGAAATAGAAGTATCGGAAAAGGCGTATAAGGCGAGTAATGCGACTGCGTTCGAGAGATATAAAGAGTTCAAGGCAGCTAAAGCTGGCGGCGGATATTTTAAAAGGGCGATTAATCACCGTAAAACAGGGCAAACATCGCACAAACTAATAGGCTCGTCGGAACACATGCGGCGCTCATGGACGTCCAGTGGAGTGGAACGCAAGGGGAGAAACTACCGCGTTAAGGTGTACAATACCGCTTCGTACGCCTCGTTCGTAGATGTAGGGCATCGGCAAACGCCAGGGCGATTTGTTCCTATTTTAGGCAAACGGCTTGTGAATAACTGGGTTGAAGGCTTGGATATAACCGGAAAGGCTGAAAAAGCCACTAAAAAGGCGCAGAGGCACATTATTAACTCGGTCATATCCAAACACATGGAAAGGTTGAAATAATGGCATATACGGGAGAAATAATCAACGGAATAGCGACTGCGGTTCATAAGGCTACGGGATATCCCGTGTATATCAACTTTAAGAAGCAAAAAGCGACGTTTCCTTGTTTTTATATCAATCACGATGATAGCGAACAAGAACAAAAACTGGATAACAGATATTATCGAGAAGGAACGTATACCGTTTCTTTTTTTATGTCTGAATTGGGGGAAACACAGGATGTCAGGAAGCTTTATGAAATCGCAGAAATACTTTACTGGGCGTTGGAATATATTTCAGTCGAAGGCGGTAAACTGCGCGGAACAGAGATGAGCGATAAGATATCGGATGATGTTCTTAAATTTAAAGTTCATTACGATTTCTTTATTAAGAAAGTACAAAATCGCACACCAATGGAACACTTGGATGTATCGGAAGGAGTATCAAATGGAAACGACAAAGAAACAAACAATGAAAGTGAATCAACAGACGGAACAAAAGCGACAGCAAGAAGCGTTTGATGGAGTGTCGATTGTAAAGTCGAAACGATATCTTCAATACGCAAGCCTTCTTGATTCCGTACTAGAGCCGGACAAGCTGTATTCACATGACGATGTTCAGAAAATTTTAGAAGAAGTTTTAACGCAACCGGTTGAAACGGTTGTAAATGACTAAAAGGGGGTCACAATAAATGGCATTAGGCGGCGGATACTGGGTAAAAATGAACAAAAAAATGCCCGGTTCTTATATTAACTTCGTGAGTAAACAAAAAGCACAGCTTGATAGCGTTGACCGTGGATATTGTACTATGGCGCTTGATCTTGACTGGGGCGAAACTGGTAAAATCGTTCGAGTCGAACAGGACGAATTTCAAAAACGTTGTCAGCCTATTTTTGGCTATGATTACGGTCACGACAAGATGAAAGGGTTACGCGATCTTTTCTTGCATGCCAAAACGCTGTATTTGTATCGATTGAACAGCGGCGCAACACAGGCATCTTGTACACTGGGTAAGGCTAAATACGGGGGCGTTCGTGGCAATGATTTGTCGATTAGCGTTCAAACGGATGTCGATGAAGAGGCCAAGTTTACGGTAATCACCTATCTCAAGACAGATGGGGCAAATTACATGGTCGATAAGCAAACAGGTCTTGCTACACCTGCCGATTTAACGGATAACGATTTTATTGCATTTACTAAAACGGGGGCGTTTAGTGTATCGGCATCCGTCCCGCTGACAGAGGGAACAAACGGAACTGCGGTAGCGGTTGCGGATTATCAGAAGTACGTTGAATTAATCGAACCGTATTATTTCAACTGCTTAGGATATGCGGGAACGGATACAAAGGTTCAAGAACTGCTGCAATCATTCGCCAAACGCTGCCGAGAAGATACGGGAGCGAAATTCCAAGTCGTTATTTACGGTAAAGAAAAATGCAACTATGAAGGCGTTATCAGCGTTAAAAACAAAGTCGAAGATAGCGGCGCTGAACCTGGCAGCTTAGTATACTGGACTACCGGTGCAGAAGCAGCATGCGAAATTAATGCTTCCTGCACGAATATGATCTACGACGGTGAATACACCGTGGACACAAACTTCAAACAGTACGAACTGATTCAAGCTGTAGAAGGCGGCATGTTTGTGTTCCATAACGTATCGGATAGTGCTAGCGGCGATGTAACGGGTGACGTTCGCGTTTTGTATGACATCAACACGTTTACGGAATTCACTAAAGAAAAATCGCGTGATTTTTCGCAAAACCAAGTTATCCGCGTACTGGATAACCTTGCTTATGACATTGCGCGGCTGTTCAATAAAACTTATTTAGGCAAGGAAGGCAATGACGCTATTGGACACACGGCTTTGTGGAATGACGTTGTTAAGTTGCTCGAAGAATATCAACGTATTAGAGCAATTAAAGACTTCAAGGACAAAGATGTTCAAATGCCGTACGAAGGCGTCAATAAAGAAGATGTCGTATTGGATTTGGAAGTTAACCCGGTAATGGCAATGACGAAGCTATATGCGACCGTAACCGTAGCGTAAAGGGGGATAAATAATGGCAGAAAATTTGATTAGCATTGCCGAAACGATGCTTGCTAAAGACGTTGTAAGCGCCAAACTTGCTATGGCATACGTGGAAGCGGACGGCAAACGCTATAAATTGTTTCAAGCGAAATCGTTAGAAGGCAAGATTGATAAAGAAAAGAAAGAAGTCGCTATTTTAGGCAGAACGATGAAAGGGAATAAATCCGTTTCGGCAAAAGGAAGTGGAAAACTCAAGATTTACAAGAACACGCCGTTATTTGACGAAATGATTATCAAGTTAATTAGCGACGGAGTGGATACGTACTTTGATTTACAAGTTATCAACCAAGACCCGACATCTGATGCAGGCCGCCGAACGGTTGTCTTGACTGGATGCAATATTGATAGTGCTACGGTTGCCAATTTCGATGCAGATGGCGATTGGCTGGAAGATGAAATATCCTTCACGTTCGAAGGGATTAAGATTCCTGAAAACTTTAAAATGTTAAATGGAATGACAGTATAGGAGAGATAACATGGAAGAAAAATTAACCTTGTCAGCGTTTCTGAAAGAAAACTCTATCGAAAAGTTACCTGTTGAATATGTGGCTAGCAAGCGTTTTGTCATAAACGGAGATCCGGTTGCATGGAAATTGCGTTGCCTGTCTAATGATGAGTTGGACGAATTAACGAAAAAATGCACTAAAAATATTCCGATCAAGGGCACACGCGATTTCAAGAAGGAGTTGGACCGTTCAGAATTCGCCAATCAAATGGCAATTAAATCGGTCGTATTCCCTGATTTGAATGACGCTGACTTGCAGAATTCATATGGCGTTGTCGGGGCAGAAGATCTTTTGCGTGCGATGTTAACACCGGGCGAATTTGCGGATTTAATTCTTGCTGTAAATGAAGCTTCGGATTACAACTCCGGAATGAACGATAAAATTAAAACGGCAAAAAACTGATTGAAGGCAAGGAAGCAGAGTCCATGTTAGCGTACTATGCACTTATTAAATTAAAAATGCTGCCTAGTACGCTTTTTTCCTTGCCTGAAAATGAAAAGGCATTTGTAATTGCGGCCATGAAAATACACTCTGGAAAAGAGGCGGCCGCGATTAATAAGATAAAGAAGGGGTAAAATGGCGACAATAGAAAACTTTATATCCCTGCACGATGGTTTTTCCCCGGTAATGGATAAAATCAGCCAAGCAACTAACGCAGCCGCCAACAAAATGGAAGCAGTTGGCAGTGCGGCAGAGCGCGCGAGTAGTTCAATGGCTGGCGCCGCCACAAGTGGGAACTTGTTAAGTCAGGTGTTCGCTGGCGCGTTTGGCGCTAACATTGCCACGAGAGCGTTGGACAAAGTGAGCGAAGCTATATCCGGTTTATTTTCAACGGCAGACGCTTACGCAAGAATTCAAGCAAGACTGTCGTTAGTGGCAGATAGTCAAGAAAACGCCGCTTATCTGAATGAACGAATCTATCAAAGCGCCATACGCGCACGTGGCGGATATACTGACATGGCGCAAGCAGCAGCGCAGTTGGCTATGAGCGCAAAGGACGCATTCCCTGATCCTAGAGAAGCGGTTGACTTTATGGAAGGCATTAACAAGCTATACGCTATCGGTGGTACGACTGGCGAGAACAAGAAGTTTGCTACATTGCAGTTAACGCAGGGGCTGGCAAGCGGACAATTGCAAGGCGATGAATTCCGGTCGATTGCCGAAAACGCGCCGTTGATTGAAACAATGGTAGCCAAGACGATGGGCGTTACGCGCGGCGAACTTAAGCAGCTATCATCTGATGGACAAGTCACTGCGGAAGTTATTAAGCGCGCAATCTTTGAGAATATGGATGAAATTAACGCCCAATTTGCACAAATGCCTAAAACGTGGGGCGATAGTCTGACGTTGATTGAAAACGTGGCAACATACAAAGCACGCGGCGTATTTCAAGCCATGTCAACGATGGCCAATAGTGCGGCTATGGATAAGCTTGTTAACGTGGCTATCGGCGCAATTGATTATATTGCCAGTGGTATGTTTTTCTTGATTAACAATGCAATGTGGCTTGCTAGTGTGATTATTGATACTGTAAGTGTAGCGTTGGATTTCTTATCCAATAATTCATGGCTGGTATACGGCGCGCTGACGGCACTAGGAGCGTATCTGTTGTATGAAACTGGCCTATGGATAGTGCATAACGTTCAGCTTGGCTTAGCGGCCGCAGCTATGATGGCGAAAAGCATTGCGGATGCCGCGGAAACGGCAGCGCTGATAACGCTGACGATAGCGCAAGATGGGTTAAATGCAGCCCTTATGGCTTGCCCGATAACGTGGGTTATTGCAATGGTTGTGGCGTTAATTGTTGTCTTTTATATGGCAGTGGCTGCTGTCAATTACTTTGCAGGGACTAGCGTTAGCGCGACCGGATTAATCTTTGGATCATTCAGTTTCCTGTACGCGGGAATCAGAAATATCATTGCAACACTTTGGAATTTGTTCGCCGCTGTTGCTAATTTTATAGGGTCTGTGTTTAATGACCCGTTAGCAGCTGTTAACAATCTATTCGCGGATGTGTGGAACGCTGTTACGGGGTATGTGGCTAATGCTATCAATGCGATTCTTGATATGATTGGGAAAATTCCCGGTATTGGTAAGACTGGGATTTCATTAACTCATGTACAACCACCACAGGTTCAGAAAATGGCAATTAGTGGCGGCGCTGCTTTTAACGTACCTACAATGGATCTCGTCGACCCAGTAGCGTATGCAAGTAGCGAATATGAACGCGGCGAATCAGTACAAAACTCAGTAATAGAAACCATAAAAGACCCAAGTTCCATTCTTGAAAAAATCACTCCTAAAATTCCTGGGGCATACGATGAATCGAAAAACACGACCAGTAATCCAGCTGCGGATGCGCATGACCCGGCTGGAAAGAAAAGTCGCAAAGGCAGAGGCGATGACATCGCAAAACATACAGGACGTACTGCGAAAAACACGGAAAAAATGGCGCAGGCCATTGAGCTGACGGACGATGAAATTAAGGCGCTGCGTGATAGCGCAATGAGCGAAACGTTACAGCAATGGCAGAGTCAGCACGTTGAAATCAAAGTAGACAACACAATTCACGCGAATAACGATGTGGATCTTGATGGCTTTACGAGTGACTTTGCAAAAGGGCTGCGTGACGCCATTAAAGTGCAAGGCGAAGGAGTGTTGACATAATGGCGTATTACATGTACATGGGCGATATGCAGATTCCCATTCCGCCTGAGACGTTAGAAACGACGATTAACAATAAGAACGAAACAATCAATCTTCTTGGTGTGGGAGAAGTAAACGTATTAAAATTGGCAGGATTAACGGATATAACGTTCAAAATGCTTCTCCCTAACAGTTCGTACCCCTTTAACGAATCAATGCTTATGAAGTCAAAAATGGCGAGCTATTATGTTGACAAGTTAGAGCAGTTAAAGAATGGCAACGCATTAGATTCGTTGCTAGGAAATGGAAAACCAAAGTTTCAGTTTATCGTAGTTCGCATGAAACCTAATGGATCGATGTTGCAAATGACGAATATGAAAGTAACGCTCGAAGATTATAAAGTCATCGAAGAAGCAGAGAATGGATTCGACGCTTATGCGGATATCAAACTAAAACAGTGGCGCGATTATGGTACAAAGAAAATAACGCTTCAAACGGATAAAGATGGAAACGTAACCGGCACGGCTGAAAAAGCAAGAGATACAGGCGGCAAAGTAGCTGCCGCGACGGCTAGGGCTGCAAAAGGGACGACGTTGCAACGAATGATAAAACAGCAGTTTGGGAACACAAACAACCTCTTTAAGATAGCCGCATTAAATAAAATAGCTGTACCTGCCACTCTTGCCATCGGACAAGTTGTTAAAATGAGAGAGCGTGGTGATCTTGGTGGACTCTTCTAGCTACCAACTCGATACGGCAAGTGCCGCACCGTTTAATATCACGTATCAACTAACGATACGAAATAAAAACAACGAGTATATAGTTGATCCCTTAGATGAAGTAACCTTGACAAGGGGGATTGATTGCACCCCTGCCAAATTGCAATTTAAGGTAATGAAAGATGATATATTGGACTTTACGGAGGGCAATCACTGCACATTTTCTGTAAACGGCACACCAGTCTTTGCCGGATATGTGTTCACTAAAGCTAGGGATAAAGATGAAAAAATAAGCGTTACAGCATACGATCAGTTGCGGTATTTCAAAAACAAGGACTGCTATGTTTATTATGATAAGACAGCGACAGAAGTATTGAAAATGATTGTGGACGATTTCAAATTAACCGTTGGCGAATTAGCTGATACGCAATATAAAATCACGAAGCGCATTGAGAAGGACAAGTCGCTAACAGATATCATGAATGTAGCGCTATATCTGACCACAAACGGAACGCCAAAACATACCATCTACCAACTATATGATGACGGTGGCAAATTAACGCTAAAGTCGGAAGAGGATATGAAGCTTGACTTATTGATAGATGCCGACGTGATGGAGAATTTCACCTGTAACAGTTCGATAGATAAGGACACGTTTGATTACATCAAGGTAGTTCGTAATGTCCCTGATGGAAAAACGAAGAAGTTAATGCGAACCGGGGTAATTGTCGATGAAGATCACGTCAAAGAGTGGGGCAGACTGCAACAATTGTATATGCCGGATGATAAAGTGACGAATGCCATGGATTTAGCCATAAACATGATAAAGCTGAAAAACCGTAAAACGCGTGAATTGAGGCTTAAATCTGTTCTAGGGGACATTCGTGTTCGTGGGGGCTCTGTGGTATATGTGAAATATAACTTTGGAGACTTAGCATTGGACGGATATGTCTTTGTAGAAAGCGTGACACATAACTTTTTAAATGGGCTACACCTTATGGATTTAGATTTGCATTACGAAGAACCGACTGGCAAATATACGATAAAATACAACACCGATGCGGAAGCCGTTGCTAAGATTCAACAAGCCAATAAGCAGCGGACGTATACAACGATGGGAGGCAGCGTTATGAATGGGTCAACGTACTCGCCGACAGAACAAGGCGCTTACAGCAAGATGAAGTCGTTGGGAGCGACAGATGCACAAGCGGCTGGTATCATGGGGAACATTCGACATGAAGATAATTCATACTCACCGACAGATAGTAACGGCGACCATTATGGACTGTTTCAGCTATCAGATGACCGCTGGGGTAAATATCAAGACTGGTGTACTGCTAACGGTAATGATCCATGGAACAACGACAATCAAATTCAATACGTTTTAACTGTAGAAAATGGGAATATCTTGACTGGTGAAAGTTCTCTCGGGCAAGTTCCAGACGATCCAGCGGCATCGGCGAAATGGTTTAACGATAACATCGAAGTGTCGGAAACCTCGGCGGCAATGGGCGGCGACAGTTCGGAACGAATCGCATCGGCTAATGACGTATTCAGTAATATTCAAAGTGGGTCTATTGGTGTTGAACAGTTAAATACGATGGACGCTATCACGGGTAATGGCGGCATCGCTAGCCAAGTTGACACTGGTATTTATTACATGACAGGGTATCAGTCAGTCTATGGCAGTAACGGATGCGCTGATGTTGCGCTGAAAACTTTGGCGTACGCTAATCCGGATTGCGCCCAGTTGGCTAATGAAGGAGTAGCATCGGTGCCGACTGCAAGGGCGCGGCTTGAATCTATGGGGTATTCTTGTGAACCGTTTAACGGATACGCCAACAAAGGAGACATTCTTATTTACGGCGATGACTATCACATGACCGTATCTAACGGTGTAGGTGGTTGTTTTGGGAATTCGTCCAGCCGTGGCGAAGCCATGAATTACGGTGATGCAAACTACGCATGGCACGATGGGGAATCGCCTACTAAGATAATCAGAATGGAGATTCAATAATGGATAATGATTTCACTAGGATTGTCAAAACGTTAAAATCGCTCATAGCAGAAACAACGGCTGCGATGGTAATGAGTGACATTGAAATAGGGGAAGTTATTCAAGTTAATCCGTTAGTCGTTCAGCTTGACCCAAAAACTCAAATTGACGAGCGGTCGATTTTGCTAACCAAGAATACGTCTATGTGGTCTGTCGATATGGACGTTGACCATCACACTGAAAACGCCGCAGGCGGTAGCGGAGATGCACAGTATGAGTCACACCTTCATGGATACAAGGGGCGGAAAACGTACCGTGTACACAACGAATTGGTTGTGGGCGACAAGGTTATTCTACTGCGTGAAAGCGGCGGGCAACGCTATGTCGCGATAGACAGATTTTACAATCCCGATAGGGGGTGCAGTGATTGAGCGAAAAGCTAACACCGACTGGCGTCTACAATAACGTTACCGTTGATGAAACAATATGGATTCAGCCGTCTAAGACTTATAAATTAGATTACGAAACAGATGGGCAGGTGCGTGGATATTGCGAAGATTTACGGGCGGTAGAGCAAGCGATTTACAAGATTTTGAATACCGAGCGATACAAGTTCCTGATTTACTCATGGAATTACGGGATAGAGTTAGCAGACCTATTCGGTAAGCCAATCCCATATGTATACGCGGAGATACAGCGAAGGATCATCGAAGCGCTGCTGGCAGACGATAGAATTATCGAAGTTTCTGGATTTGAATTCAGCAACAGCGGCGGCGATGTTTTTGTTACTTTTGACGCTGTAACGAGATACGGCGTATTGAGGGGATTGAGAAAAGAGGTGAGCGGAATTGTATGAGAATATGACTTATGAATTTATAGAGAAGCGCGTTTTGGCTAGGGTTAAATCAGAATTCGATAAGCGCGAAGGCAGTATTATTTTCGATGCAACGGCACCGGTATCCTTTGAACTTGCGGAAGCCTATATCATGGCAAGGGTCATTTTAAAGCAGACATTTGCGACAACGGCGGACAGAGAGTTTTTAGCATTAAGGGCTATGGAATTTAACATTTATCCCGAACAAGCAACATACGCAGAGGTTGAAGGACAATTCAGCAAGGCTATTGATATAGGATCAAGATTCAATTATGAGAAATATAATTTTGTGGTGACAGAGATTATCGACAACGATAAACATACTTACAAATTGAAGTGTGAAACGCCGGGGGGTGTCGGCAATACCTGTATTGGAGACATAACTCCAATCAGCCAAATTAGCGGACTTGAAACAGCTAAAATTACAAAACTTATAACGCCGGGAGAAGATGAAGAGAATACAGAAACATTCAGAAAACGGTACATTCAAGCTTTAAAATCAAAGGCGTATGGCGGCAACAATGCGGATTATATGGAAAAGGTATTAGCAATACCAGGTGTTGGCGGCTGCAAAAACTATCGTGCGTGGGCTGGCGGTGGAACCGTGAAAGTGGTTATTGTCAATACGGAATTCAACCAACCTACACAAGATATGATTCAAGAAGTACAAACCGCGCTTGACCCAGTCGTAAACCAAGGAGAAGGATATGGACTGGCACCAATCGGGCATAAAGTAACAGTAATAGGAGCATCGACAGTACCAATTAATATAACCGCAACAGTGCAATTGGATAGTGGTTATACAATTGACAATGTGCAAAATAGCATAAATACCGCAATAGATAGTTATTTATTAAAACAACGGAAAGCATGGACAACACAAATCAGTAATCAATTTATAACGTTACGATCCGCCTTTATAATATCGGCCATTTTAGATGTTCCACATATAGCGGATGTTGCTGGCGTTACTATAAATGGACAATCGACCAAAATAGATTTAACAAGCGAACAAATCCCAACACTGGGAAAGGTTACTATTACAGGAGAATAAAATGGACGTACAAAGAACGATTGATTTAACTGAATTTTTGCCATCGGTATCAAAAGACAGTAGGGATATGCAAGAAATAATGCGAGTTGAATCTATAGAAGTGCAAGCTTTATGGGATGTAATGGTACAAGTTTTTTACGATCAGTTTATTACTATTGCCGGCGAATTCGGTCTATCTCAATGGGAAAATATTTTAGATATATTCCCTGACGGTGACGCCAGTTTCGATGATAGGAGATTGGCTATTTTAACGGCTTTGGCAGGGACTAGGCCGTACACTTATAGAAAATTAGAGGAAATTCTGATTGGATTGTGTGGTAAAGACGGATATCAAGTCGATTTAAATATAGAAAAATACTATGTCAATGTTTTTATTTCTTTGGGGTCAAAAAAACAAAGATCATCTGTTGTAAAAATGCTTGAGGAAATAACACCGTTAAACCTGAAGTTAACGGTATCTTTGTTATATAACCGACATGTCGATTTAAAGCCATTCATTCATGAAACCATGAAGCAGTGGACTCATCATAGTCTAAGAGAGGATGTGCTCAATTAATGCCAAATTGGACGAAGAATTTTAATTTAGAAAAACCATTACAAACTGAAAGTTATGACGTAGACAAAAGAAACGCGAATTGGGATAAAATTGATAATGCATTAAGTGATGCTGTCAAGACAGTAACCGGCACAAATGACACACTTACCGTCACGACAGGCGCAGATGTCAAGAGTACCGTCAAGGTGGATAACGTAGCGCATGCCGGCACTGCCGATTCGTTAGCGTACACAATGATCCCTAATGGGGCCGACTTAAACGACTACTACAAAGTCGGTGAGTATGTTTTTGTCGGTGACGCTAACTTAGGCACTTTATCAAACACGCCCGCGGACCTCAAGGAGTCTTTTAAACTATCAGTCACTAAAGACGTGTACTTTCAGCAACGGCTGGTCACTTATAATACACACCGCGTATTTTGCCGCAGAGAAAACATGGGCTGGATTGAGCAGCCGGCGGGGACAGCACAAACGGCTGCAAACAATGTCTTAAAAACTGGCGATACGATGAGCGGCGATCTTACAATCGCATCAAGTGACTACGGTGGCGTAAATATTAAAAATTCATCCGGTACTAAATTTAAAATCAGATGCTTGCCGAAAAATAACAGTTCAATCGGCAATGTTGCGTTTTTTGATTCAACCGGTAATCAGCTATACAGTCAATTCTTCCAGCAAAAAAA
>NZ_AWXA01000009.1:0-35472 GCF_000478965.1 Megasphaera vaginalis (ex Srinivasan et al. 2021) | reverse complement strand
GTAATAAAAGCTGTCGCAGTATCTAGCTGCGACAGCTTTTTATTGTCCATTCATCTGCCAAGTCTCTTTTTTCATGGTATACTAACAAATATACGTACAGTTAGTATTCGCTGAGCAGGTGTCCGTAATGCCCGATATTTCCCTATCCTTACAGTTAAAACCGAAGCTGTCCCAATTTCAACAGCTCTCCATAAAAATTCTTACCCTGCAGACCCATGACTTGACGCAGTTGTTGCAGGATGCAGCGACGGAAAACCCGCTCCTTGAGCTGCACTACCATGACGTGGCCGCTGCCGGAACGGTGCCTCTCGATACGCCGAGCCGGCCGGCATCGGCGCGAGCATCGCTCTTGGCTCAGCTGCGGCTGCAGTCTTTATCGCAACGGATATTTGCGGCGGCGGCGCTGATCATCGGCTCCCTGGACGACAAGGGATTTTTCCCGGACGATGCCGTCTCGCTCGGCGCGACCAAGGGCTTCACAGCGCAGGAAATGGCTTGTGGACTGGCGGCGGTCCAGCATCTTGACCCGCCCGGTATCGGCGCCGCGTCACTGCAGGAAGCGCTGCTGATCCAGACGCGCCGCAGTGAAAACGCGCCGCCCCAAACGGAACGACTTCTCCGCGACTTTTACGGTGACTTTTTGAACGGCCATTGGCAGCGTTTGAAAGAGTCCCTGCGCCTATCGTCGGACGACCTGCAGTCCATCATCGCTTTTTTGAAGACCTTATCATTGCAGCCGCTCTCCCGGATCAGTGAAGAGACAGCATACGTCCGACCCGAAGTCGAAGTTTTCCTGACAGCGGAACAGACGCTGTCTTTCCGCTTTTTGCAAGAGCTGCCGACGGTTTCCTTCCGGGACGATCTGTATGCGGTATACGGCAAGGACGCCGACAGGAAAACAAAAACGTACCTGCACAAAGCGCGCCGCTCTTTTATCGATCTCGAAACGGCGCTGCGTTACAGGCGGCAATCCATCAGTCGCACGCTGGAAATTATCCTCCAAGTACAGCACGCGGCGTTTGTCGCCGCCGCCCCGCTCAAACCGCTCCTGCAAAAGGACATTGCCGCCGCAGCCGGCTTGAGCGAAGCCACGATCTGCCGCGTTTGCCGTGATCGTTATCTGCTTTTCAATAACCGACTGTACAGCTTTCATCAGTTCCTCGCCCAGCCCTACGCCTGCGGCAGACACAGCATTTCCGACGACGCCATCAAACGGCGCATTGCCGACTTGATCGCCAACGAGGACCCGCGACATCCCTGGTCCGATCAGGAGTTGACGGACACGCTCTGCCGCGACGGCATTACGATTGCCCGCCGCACCGTCGCCAAGCTGCGCCTCCAAGCGGGAATTCCCAAAAAATCATTGCGTAAAGTATTAGGACATAACTAAAGTGACGGCGCACTCATTGTTTCAGCCTGTTAAACAGAGTCTGACGGCTCAGATGCAGAATCTTAGCAACTTGAACCTTGGTATAGCCTTGATCCAACAGATCCTGAATGACTAATTGCTGGAAAGAAGCCTGTAGTTTTTTCATGTCCAAATCGGGGACCATCTCGTCATGGCGCAGCGTCCCGGTCACCGACGCCGGCTGTTTCACATCGTCAAAGAGCTCGCCGTAATCGTCGCTGCAACTGTCGCTGAATATATGATACCGCATGGCTACACTGTGCAGTTCGCGGATATTTCCCCACCAACGATGCCGTTCCAAGGCGTTTTGCAGCTGCAGCGGAACGGCTTTTCCCCGCCCCTTCTTTCCGGAAATTTTTTCCATAAAAAAGGCGAATAAATAAACGATATCTTCTTTTCGCTCATTTAGAGACGGCAGATTCAGCGTCAACGTATTCAAGCGAAAAAACAGGTCACGGCGAAACGCCCCGGATAAAACGGCCTGCATAATATCGGCATTGCTGGCGGAAATAACGCGGATATCCAAGGGAATGATATAGTCCGAGCCGATGCGCATGACTTCTTTCGTTTCCAGAACGCGCAGCAGTTTGGACTGAATATTGGGCGACATGCTGTTGATCTCATCGAGAAAAATCGTCCCGTTATGGGCCAGCTCGAAAAGCCCCGCCTTGCCTTCTTTGCGGGCGCCTGTAAAGGCGCCGCCGACGTAGCCGAAAAGTTCACTTTCCAACAAATCGGACGGCAGCGCCGCACAGTTGACGACGACGAAAGGGCCGTTACGCCGCGGGCTGTGGTTATGAATGCTCTGCGCAAACAGTTCTTTACCCGTGCCGCTTTCACCTTGGATCAACACCGGCGCATCGTAAGTCGCCATCGTCGCGGCAGTGTGAATGACATTTTTCATGCCGTCGTTGATCGTCTTGATATCGGAAAAGTGATGCTGCGCCTGGAGACCCGTTTTGGACAACTTGTACCGAATATGTTTTTCCAGATGTTGCAGTTCCGTAACGTCGCGGATATTCAGCGCATAATGCTGATCCCGATCGACGCGAAAAGTCGACGTCGTGATGACCAGCGTGTACGGGGCCAAGGTCACGATCTTTTCCTTCAGTTGCTGCGGCCCCGCCCCCTCTTCCAGGATGCCCGGCAAGACGTCGCGCAGGTAACCCGGATTGCCTGCCGTCTTTAAAAAGCGTTTGGCCATCTTATTGATATGGTATATTTTTCCGGCGGCGTCACAAATGATGATGCCGTCGTTGAAGTTTTCCAGGACGGCGCTGATCATGGCGCCCCAGTTTTGCCCTTGCCGCTTGAAGGATATCAATTCGCAGGCGTATTGGTACACAGAAAGGATAGCTGATTCACTGGGCCTGATCGGCATAATCGGCAGCGGCGTATTGGCGATCTGCGGCAACAGCGTGCAGCCGACAAGGACGGCGTCGGAAGTGACGGGAATTCGGTTGACAATGGTCCGCAATTCATGATATGTCGTATCGACACTGTAAGAGCTGTGGATCTTCAGCTTCTTCTTGATATCGTCGGAACAGAGCTCGGCATTAAAAATAAAATTTTTATTCAGCAACAGATGAATCGTATTATACGACGCCACTTGATGAAGCGTATAAAGCGTATCGCTTGTCGAGCTGTACAGACAAAGGATCGGCACTTCCGTAATCGTGCGGCTGAGAATCGAGTGGGAACCGCTGTTCGTAATAATAACCTGCGCACCGCCGGCAATCATGTCCTGCGCCTGTTTTTCAATATGCTCCAAGTCGATAATCCCGATTTCCGTCCGGATGTCGATCTTCTCCTGCTCCGACCGGTAAATCCAGAGAATCTGCTCAACTTCTTTTTTTAATATTTCATCGGCTAACAAAAATGATATTTTTTCCATGATTATCATCCCCTACCCGTACCAGTTCTCGTATGCTTCTATTGTAGCAAAGTAAACCCTGTCAGTAAAATATTGTCTACTTTTTTACATAAGTTGCAGTTATTTCTACTATGCTTTTTGGTAAACATAAGGTAAAACCTGCATTTCTATAATTGGCCCGAAAATTTCTTATATATCATTGCCTGAATGATTTTTTTCGTTTTCTTTTTATGTTTTTATGGTATTTATATTTATATTTAAAGCAAGGAGGCTGTTTATGATGAAAAAACTAATGACAGGAGATGAAGCCGTCGCCAGAGGTTTATACGAAGCAGGCGTTTCTTTCGCTTCCGCTTATCCCGGTACGCCGAGTACGGAAATACTGGAAAACATTTCCGCTTACGATGAAGTTTATGCCGAATGGGCTCCCAACGAAAAGGTAGCCATGGAAGCCGCTATCGGCGCTTCCATGGCCGGCGTCCGCTCCTTTGCGTCAATGAAGATGGTCGGCGTCAACGTGGCCGCCGATCCGCTTTTCACCTTCTCCTATCTCGCTGTAAACGGCGGCTTCATGTTCGTTTCCGCCGACGATCCCGGCATGCATTCTTCCCAAAACGAACAGGACAACCGCAATTACGCCAAATTTGCCAAGATCGCGATGTTGGAACCGTCGGACTCGCAGGAATGTCTCGACATGACGAAAGACGCCTATGACTTGAGTGAAAAATTCGGCGTTCCCGTCATGCTGCGTATGACGACACGCGTCTGTCACTCGAAGAGCCTCGTCGAAGAAGGCGTTCGCCAAGAAGTCTCCCCGGTCCTGTATGAAAAACACCGCGAACGGATGGATGCCGTTCCTGCCGTTTCCAAGGTCCGCCGTTACGTCGTTGAAGAACGGGAAGAAAAGCTGAAAGAGTACACGGAAATCTGTCCGTGGAACAGCACGGAAATGAACTCCACGAAAATCGGCATCGTCGCCGCCGGCGCCGCATACACGTACGCGAAAGAGGTCTTCGGCGAAAACGCTTCGTATTTCAAAGTCGGCCTGACCTACCCGATGCCGCTGAAAAAGATCAAAGAATTCAGCGAAGCCGTTGACGAGTTGTACGTCATTGAAGAACTCGATCCGTATATGGAAGAACAGATCCGCCAGGCCGGCATCGCCTGCCACGGAAAAGACGTCATCCCCAAGATTGACGAGCTGAATCCGAATATCATCGCCAAAGGCATTCTGCACGAAGAAAGTAAGGGCGTCGACGTACCGGACGACCTGCTCGTACCGCGGCCGCCAACTTTATGCGCCGGCTGCCCTCACCGCGGTTTCTTTTATGAACTGAGCAAACGTAAAAACACCGTCATGATCGGCGATATCGGCTGTTATGCCTTGGGCGGAGCCGAACCGCTGAACGCCAAAGACATCGCCCTTTGTATGGGCAGCGCCTTTTCCGTCGGCCACGGCATGGTACACGGTTTTGAACGGAGCCATCAGGATAAGCGCGTCGTCGCCGTCATGGGCGATTCGACGTTCTTCCATACAGGCATCAATTCGCTGACGGAAGTTGCGTATAACGGGTCCAATACGATCTGCGTCATCTTGGACAACCGCATTACCGGCATGACCGGCCATCAGGAAAATCCCGGCACCGGCTACAACATCAAAGGCGATCCGACGACGCTGATTGATCTGGAAGCCGTCGTCAGCGCCTTGGGAATCAAAAACATACGCACCGTCAATCCCTTGGACCTGAAAGCGATGAAAGAAACGCTGGACTGGGCTTACGCCATTACAGACGCCCCGTCGGTCATCATTACCAGATGGCCTTGCGTCTTGAAAAAATTCTCGAAAGAAGACCTGGAAGAATTTGCCATTGACAATCGTATTTTCGTCGTCGATCAAGAGAAATGCATCGGCTGTAAGAAATGCCTTTCCACCGGTTGTCCGGCACTGCGTTTTGATGACGAAAAGAAGAAGTCGTCCATCTCCGCCGCCGACTGCGTCGGCTGCAGCGTCTGCGCGCAAGTCTGCCCTGTGAGTGCTATTTCCCGGAAGGAGGTCCTTTAAGATGAATGACGTAAAAAGCGTATTGTTTGTCGGCGTAGGCGGCCAAGGAACGATTTTAGCCAGTAAGATCCTGACGATCGGCCTGATCGAAAACGGCTATGATGTAAAAATGTCGGAAGTTCACGGCATGAGCCAGCGCGGCGGCAGCGTCAGCACCCAAGTCCGCTTCGGCAGCAAGGTCCATTCGCCGATTATCGGCGAAGGCGCGGCAGACCTGCTCGTGTCTTTTGAGGAAATGGAAGCCGCCCGTTATGCGAAGTTCATGAAGCCCGACGGAAAGATCGTCGTCAACACGTACCGCATCCCGTCCATGCCGATCTTGTCGGGAGCCCGGAAATATCCGACGACAATTATAGAAGAGCTGGAAAAGAGAGCGACGGTACTGAAATTGGACGCTACAAAGATTGCAACGGACATTGGCAACCCGAAGAGCGCCAACATCGTTCTCCTCGGCGCCCTGATTAAAGCCTTGGATCTGACGGATATCGACTGGAAGGCGATCATCGCCAAAACGGTCAAACCGAAATTTATCGATCTCAATTTACAAGCCTTTGCGTTAGGCTTCAACGCAGTATAATGAACTATCTGTCCTTTCGAGAGGGGATGAACCAATTATGACGTTCTTCAGACGGAAATCTTTTGATGAACTGATGGCAACAACGCAGGAAAAGAAATTGACGAAAGCGTTGGGAGCCATGGATATAACCTTGATGGGCCTCGGCATCATCATCGGCACGGGCATCTTCGTCCTGACCGGCATCGGCGCCGCCAAGTACGCCGGACCGGCGCTGATGTTGTCCTTCATTCTTGCCGGCGTGACCTGCGCTTTTGTTTGTCTTGCGTATTCGGAACTGGCGTCCTTTTTACCTGTCGCCGGCAGCTCGTATACGTATGCCTATGCGTCTTTAGGAGAAATCTTCGGCTGGTGGGTCGGCTGGAGCCTGATTCTGGAATACTCCGTCGGCGCCAGCGCCGTTGCCGGCGGCTGGTCCGCCTACTTCGTCGGCATCCTTCACTCCTGCGGCATCGATTTGCCGAAAGCGCTGACTATGGTGCCGGCAGACGGCGGCATCGTGAATTTGCCTGCCGCCGCCGTCGTGCTCCTGGCCACGCTGCTGCTGGTCATCGGCGTCAGGGAAAGCGCCAGAGTAAACAAGATTCTCGTATTCATCAAAATCGGCACGATCTTCATTTTCCTCTTCTTTGCAGCCCCCCATATCGATCCCGTCAACTGGGATCCCTTCCTGCCCTTCGGCTGGAAAGGCGTAACGGCAGGGACAGCCGTCCTGTTCTTTGCCTACTTGGGCTTCGACGCCTTGTCGACGGCGGCTGAAGAAACGAAAAATCCGAAACGGGATATGCCGATCGGCATCATTTCTGCCTTAACGATTTGTACGATTTTGTATATCGCCGTCTGCGCCACAATGACGGGCGTCGTGCCTTATCAAATGCTGAACACGGCGGCGCCGGCTTCTTATGTATTGGAATACATCGGCATGCACGCCGGCTCGGCCATCGTCGGCACCGGCGCTCTTTGCGGCCTTTCGACAGTCGTCCTGATGATGCTCTTCGCGCAAAGCCGCGCGCTCTATTCCATGAGCCGCGACGGTTTGATGCCGATGTCGCTGTACAAGGTTCACTCGAAGTTCCATACGCCCTATAAGATCCAAATTATCGTCGGCATTCTCGTCGCCTGCATCACGGGCTTCACGCCGATCCAGATCGTCGCCGAAACCTGCAGCGCCGGCACGATTTTCGCATTCCTCTGCTCCTGCGTCGGCATCATCGTCCTGCGCCGCATCTATCCCGACAAACCGCGTGCCTTCCGCTGCCCTGCAGTCCATATCATCGCGCCTTTGGGATTTATTTTCTGCGCCTTTATCTTCACGCAGCTCTCCTGGCACACGCTGGCGCTCTTCGTCTTTTGGTCCATTCTGGGCCTGATCATCTATGTGGCCTACGGTCATAAGCACAGTGTCATAAACAATCATCCTGAGGTATAATAAAAGGGAAAATATGATATAGGAGTGATCAATATGGCTTCACAAGAAATGTACCGGCTCGGTTCGCAAAGTTCCGTGATCCGTGAACTCTTCACTTACGGCCAGGAACAGGCCGCCAAAGTAGGCGCGGAAAACGTCTTCGACTTCAGCATCGGCAACCCGACGGTACCGGCGCCGGAAGACGTTCGCCAGGCGATCATCGACATCGTCTCTTCCCGTCCGTCCGTCGCCGTTCACGGGTATACGGCGGCAGCCGGCGACACAGCCGTCCGCAAAGGGCTGGCAGACTATATGAACAAGACCTACGACGCGCGCGTCTCAGCCGATAATTTCTACATGACCTGCGGCGCCGCCGCCTCGCTGACGATTACGCTGAAAGCCCTGGTCGAATCGCCCGACGACGAAGTCATCGTCATCGCGCCGTTCTTCCCGGAATATACGGCATTCATCGCCAACGCCGGCGCCAAGACAGTCATCATTCCGCCCGACACCGACCGATTCCAGATTTCTCTCGACTTGCTGGAAAAGGCGATTACCCCGCAGACGCGGGCGATTATCATCAACTCGCCGAACAATCCGTCAGGCGTCGTTTACGCTTCGGAAACGTACGAAGCGCTGAGCGTCCTGCTGACCAAAAAATCGAAAGAAGTCGGCCATCCCATTTACGTGATCGCCGACGAACCGTACAGAGAAATTATTTACGACGGCCTGCCCATCCTCTACGTGCCCAAGTATTACAGCAACACGATCATCTGCTATTCTTACAGCAAATCGATCTCCCTGCCGGGCGAACGCATCGGCTATATCCTGGTTCCCGATTGTGCCGCCGACAGCAAAGCCGTTTACACGGCAGTCTGCGGCGCCGGACGCTCGATGGGCTTCGTCTGCGCGCCTCATCTCTTCCAGGATGTCGTCTTGCGGTGCTTGGGCCGGACCTCGGATATCTCCATTTACGACGGCAATCGCCGCCTTCTTTACAACGGTTTGAAGGAAATGGGCTATGACTGCGTTTACCCCGGCGGCGCCTTTTATCTCTTCGTGAAATCGCCGGAAGCCGACGCCAACAGCTTCTCCGCAAAGGCAAAAGCCTTGAATCTCCTGATCGTTCCGGCCGACAGCTTCGGCTGTCCCGGCTATGTCCGCATTTCCTACTGCGTCGACCCGGAAATGATCAAACGGTCGCTGCCGGTATTCCAAAAGCTGATGGACAGCTACCGTTGAAAAAAGGCGCTACATTCTTATGAAATCAGGTGATGCAATGGATTTCCATGCAGAATACAGGCAAAAACTGGTCACCGCCGAAGAAGCCGTAAAGGCCGTCAAATCCGGTGACTGGGTCGATTACAGCCAGTGCTGTTCCTTTCCCGAAAGTCTCGACGCCGCGCTGGCCCGGCGCCGCGATGAATTGACGGACGTCAAGATCCGCCACGCTATTTCGACCAAAAAAGTACAGGTCGTCGAAAACGATCGTGAGCATCAGGCCTTCACGTACAACCTCTGGCACTGCTCCGGCCTGGATCGCTCCTATCTGGACAAGGGCTTGGCCTATCACGCGCCGATGCTTTTCCGCAACTGCGGCTCCTATTATACGCGCGGCACGGCTCCCGTCGATGTCGCCATGGTCACCGTCGCGCCGATGGATAAGAACGGCAATTTCAATTACGGCCTGACCAACTGCTGCCAGCAGGAATTGCTTGACGCGGCGCAGACGATCATCGTCGAAGTCAATCGGAACATGCCCGTCATCAGCGGCATCGCCAATGACCACATCCATATTAGCGATGTCGATTACGTCGTCGAGAGCGACGTGCCGCTGGCCACGCTGCCGAACCGCGCGCCCAGCGAAATCGATCAGCAGATCGCCGCACATATCTTCCCTTATTTGCACGACGGCATGACTTTACAACTCGGCATCGGCGGCATGCCCAATGCCCTGGGCGCTCTTATTGCCGCATCGGATCTGAAAGACCTGGGCATGCACACGGAACTGATGAGCGACGGCTATCTGGAACTCTACAAAGCCGGCAAGATCACGAACAAAAAGAAAGTGCTCAACCGCCATAAAGGCGTCTTCTCCATCTGTATGGGAACGCCTGAGCTGTATGCGTTCCTCGACTGCAATCAGGCGATTCTGTCGGCGCCGATGGCGTTCGTCAACAATCCCGCCGTCATCGCCGAACTCGACGACTTTATCTCCATTAACAGTTGCATCGCCATGGATCTGTACGGACAGATCTGTTCCGAATCTTCCGGCACGCGGCAGATCAGCGGTACAGGCGGACAGCTTGACTTTGTTACCGGCGCCTATGCCGCGGAACACGGTCGGGCCTTCCTGGCCATGCCGTCCATGTACGTCGACAAAAAAGGCGTTCGCCACTCCAACATTTTGCCGTACTTTACGCAAGGCGATGTTATTACGACGCCGCGAACCCAGGCGCCATACATGGTAACGGAGTACGGCATTGCCGAACTCAACGGACTGGCGACGTGGCAACGGGCGGAGAAAATTATTTCTCTGGCTCATCCCGACTTCCGCGAAGAGCTGATCAAGGCCGCCGAAGCCCAGCGAATCTGGCGGAAGAGCAATAAAAGATAGTACCAATCAGCATTCACCATTTTTCCACCCCATAAACGAGAACGAAGCCCTGCCGTGATTACACGGCAGGGCTTCGTTCTCGTTTATTCGCGTTTAAAGGCAGCGCTGCAGCTGCCTGGCAGACAAAAAAACAGATACCCTCTGCCGGAAGAGGCGCGGGAGTTTGGGAGTTCGGAAGTTTTGCGCCCCTCACCGGCAGAACGTATCGCCTTACCTTCTCTACAGAAGGCCCCTTTATTCTGTCAGAAAAATATAATGATACTTGAAACAAATATTAAACAAAAGTTAAAATTTAGTGTATCATAAATTTACGGAGGGGAGTTATATGACGATCAAAAAACGACTCATCTTGTCCCATCTGCTGGTGTTCATCGTACCGATCCTGATGACAGCCGTCGTCCTGGTAACGATCGCCGCAGGGCTCTGGAAATTCTCGCAAAGCAATAATCACGTCGCCGTGGAATCGACGCCGCAATTCAATTATATTTCTCAGGCAGTGCATCACATCTTGCTCCGCGCAATGGAAGGCGGCCCGTCGCAAGAGGAGAATATGACGTGGCTGCTGCATATTCTCGAACCGAAGCAGTCGTATATCCTTGCGACTAAAGACGGCCGGCCCTTTTATACGTACGGCGACAAAACGCTGCGCCCTTTAACGGCGCATATTGCCGGCAAGGCGGCGGCAGCGACGGGTAAGAAAGAAGTATATACGGAAACGACACCGACGACATACTATTACTATGAAACGGGCACGATAAACGGCAGCCCTTATACGCTCTGTATGGTCAGCAAACAGATGCTCTACAGTACGGACCGCGCCATAGAGAACGCGACGCGGCAAGGCCTTTGGGTCCCTTCGTGCTGATTTTGCTGCTGACCATTATTTTCCTGTCTCACTTTATCATGCGCCACATCCTGCCGCCGCTGCAAAAGTTACAAGACGGCGCCGAAGAAATCAAAAACGGCAATTTACAGGTACAGCTTCCTCATACGGCGCATGATGAATTCGAAAAGCCCCTCGCCATGTTCAATGTCATGACCGCCGCACTGCATCTTCTCTGGAAGCGCAGACCGCGGCGGAGTCGGCCAGGAAGGAACTGCTCGCCAGCATCTCTCACGATCTCCGCACGCCGCTGACATCCATCAAGGCTTACGTCGAAGGGCTCCTCGACCACGTCGCCCGGACACCGGAACAGCAGGAACGGTATTTGCAGACGATCAGACGGAAAGCCGACGACATGGACCGCATGCTGGATCAACTCTTCATGTTTTCGAAGCTTGACCTGCCTACATTCGGAACGGAGCTTCAGCCGCTGGCGCTAAGCCAGGTCGTCACAGGGCTCCTAGAAGCAAACGAGGCGGAATGGCGACAAAAAGGAGCCGTCATCGAAACGGTCCTCGATCCGACTGCGCGCATTGACGGCGACGCCGCGCTCTTGGAACGGATCCTCACAAATCTGATCGCCAACAGCATCAACTATAAAACGGCGGATACGGTACACATCGTCATCACCACCGCGGTCACAGACGCTGCGGCAACGCTTTCCGTCACCGACGACGGCCCCGGCGTCGCCGTCGAAGACCTGCCCAAGCTGTCGGCCCTGTTTTTCCGAACGAACAGGGCCCGCAGCGACGTTGCCAAAGGCAGCGGCCTCGGTCTTTCCATCGTCACCAAGGCCGCCGCCAAAATGCGGGGCCGCACGCAGTTTGCCGCCGTACAGCCACACGGCCTCGCCGTTTCAATTACCTTTCCGCAAAAGGAGGCGGTCCGTAAATGAACGAAAAAATTCTGATTATTGAAGATGATTCAGATATTGCCAATATTGAAAAAGATTATCTGGCCATGAACAACTACGACGTCACCATCGTTACTAACGGCGACGCCGGCATCAGCGCCGCGATAAACGGCGCCTACGACTTGATTCTCCTTGACGTCATGCTGCCCGGACCGGACGGCTTCAAGGTCTGCCGGGCTCTGCGCGATGTAATCGACATTCCCATCGTCATGGTCACGGCGAAGCGGGAAGATATCGATAAAATTCGCGGTCTCGGCTTCGGCGCCGACGATTATATCGAAAAACCGTTTTCACCGACCGTCCTCGTGGCCAAGGTAAAATCCCATTTGGCTCAATACGCCCGTCTGAAAGGCGCGGCGGCGCATGCCAAAACGGTCATCCGCTTCGGCGCCGTGGAATTGCACCGGGACACGCATGCCGTCTTCGTCGACGGCATCGAAAAAAACTTGCCGAACAAGGAATTCTCCCTGCTGGAATTCCTAATGCTCAACGCCGACGTCGTCTTTAGCCGCGACACGCTTTACGATCGCATCTGGGGTATGGACTCTCTCGGCAATACCGCCACCGTACCGGTTCATATCAACCGGATCCGCGAAGCCATCGAAGCGGATCCGGCCAATCCGGTCCACATCCTGACGATCTGGGGTGTCGGTTATAAATTCAAACCGTAAGCGGGTGGAAGGACCGACACGTGTAAATAACGGCAGGCGGCAAATTATGTAAGGTAAAGGAAAGGCGTACAGACGGAAAAACACGGTGAAACCGGCGATACATCTGCGTGGAATATTGATAGGCGACAAAGAGCCCGCCGGCGGCAAGGGAATGATCTACAGCCTGCAGCACCGCTTCCCGCTCTTCTTCTCCGAATACGGCAAAGGGCAGTCCCGAAATGATGCAATCCGCATCTGTCAGCCCGTAGTATCGCAGAATCTCCGGCAGCGACGCCGCTTCCTTTCCATAAAGGAAATCCGGATACGTCCGCATCAGCTGCCGCCGCATAACATCGTCCTGCTCAATGACGACGACACGGCATTGTCCGGTCTTATGAGCCGCTATATACTGCGTAAACACACCGGTCCCCGCCCCCAGTTCAACGACAGTGCGCAATTCTTGCCACGGTACGTCTTGGAACATCTTTTCCGTCAAATACCGGGAACTCGGCGTCAAGCTGCCGATTTTACGCGGCGCCTGCAAAAACTTTTTAAAGAACTGAAATCGCTCACTCATGACGAATCCTCCCTTGTTGTACCGTAAACGGCTGCCGAAAACGGTTGCCGAGGCGCTTCGAAACCTGCCAGACGACACTGCCGATGCCGACTCCCAAGACGGCGCCGGCCAAAACATCTGTCGGATAATGCACAAACAGGTAAAGGCGGGAAAAGGCCACAGGCCGGCCGTTATCAACGCCGCAATGCCATAGCGCCGCCCCAGGCCGGCGTATAAGACGGCAGCCGAGGCAAAAGAAGCCAACGAATGACCGGACGGAAACGAATAGGCCGACGCGCTCGCGACCTGCACCGCCGTCATCACATCAGGATAGACGAAACAAGGCCTGACGCGCATGACCAGATGCTTCAACACCCCCGGCCCGATAATGACGCTGCCGATCAGCGCGGCAAAAAGAATATAGCCGAGACGGCGCGTAGCCGGACGCAGGATCAGTCCGATCCCGATCGCTACCCAAAGGTACTCCAGGTAGCTGACGCCGATCATGACCGGCGTCAGCTGCGAATATACGAGATGGTTCTGTATCCAGAACAAGATCTGCGTATCTGCCAATTGAATCATTTCCATGACGTATCCTCTTTCTGCCGAATCAATCAGGCGACATCGATATGCAATACTTCACCGGTAACAGCGTCAATCTGTATCTTGTATTTCACGCTGTCGCTCTTGCACGAAATGTCATAAATCGGCCGGAAAGAGGGCTTGCTGTTTACGGCTGCTGCCGGAACTGCCTGCGGCGCTGCCGTCACAGGCCGTGTGTCGCCTGTTGCCGGAGTCTGCTGCAACGTCTGTTCGTCCCGGCGTTGTTCGCCGCCTTTCTTCTTGCCCTCATGCTTTGCATGTTTTTCTTTCCTGTCTGTATCCTTCTTTGCTCCTCCTACGGAATCGCGCAACGCAATTTTGTCGTAAGTCACGTTATTTTCATCAAGACCGAGCGCTTGCGCCGTTAAGGATCGGATCTTTCCTTCATCCAGCAGGACAAGGCCTTTCTTTTCCGCTTCCAGCGCGACGATTCTCGTCTGCGCCGCGACGGCCTGCGTTTTTTCCACATCTTTCTGATGGTGTTTCCAGGCGGCGCCGCCGCCTGCCGCGATAGCGATAACGACAAGTACGGCGGCAATTCGTTTCATTACCTTTTTCGTACAAACTTTTTTTACCTGTTCTGCAGCGTCCTGTATGTTTTGCTTATCCGTAATGTTTTTCATGATCTATTCCTCCTTGGCGAGAACAATAATTTGTTTTTACGCTTCAGAGTATACAGACCAGTTCTAAACAATCGTTAACAAAACAAAAAAGCTTTGCTTACGTTTTCCAAACTATTAAAGGGCGAATCGATAGCCTGCGCCCCACACGGTCTGAATGTATATCGGTTCCTGCGGATTCGGCTCGATCTTCTCCCGAAGGCGATTGACATGTACCATGACCGTCGCATTGTCGCCGGCGGCATCAAGGCCCCAGATCTTCTCGAACAGGCGGTCTTTGCTGAAAACGATACCGGCATTTTTCGCCATGAAAAGCAGGAGTTCGAACTCTTTATGCGTCAATCTGATCTCCTCTCCGTCCCGAAAGACCCGATAGGCATCGGGCTGTATTTCCAACCCTCTGACGCTGATCACCTGCTGTTCGGGTACGGCTTTTGTCAGGCGTTCGTACCGTCCCAAGTGCGCTTTGACCCTGGCAACCATCTCGCCGGGGCTGAAAGGCTTCACCATATAGTCATCGGCGCCCAGTCCCAGGCCGCGAACCTTATCGATCTCTTCCCGCCTGGCGGAGACGATGATGACGGGAATATCCCGTTCTTTGCGCAATTCGCGACAAATATGAAACCCGTCAAGTCCGGGCAGCATGATGTCCAGGATGACGAGGGAAACGCTGCTGTCCAGCGCCTGCCGCAAGCCTTCTTCCCCGTTAACGGCATGAGCGACCGTAAAACCGTTGGCCTCCAGATAGTCCCGTTCCAATTCAAAAATATTACTGTCGTCTTCTACGATCAAAATCTTCATCTATGCTTCCCCCTTCTCCAGCGGCAGAACAACGACAATCGCCAGCCCTCCTGCAACGGACCGTTCCGCCCGGACTCTGCCGCCCATGGCTTCCGTAATCTGCCGGACAATAGCCAGTCCCAGGCCGCTGCCTTTGGCAACGTTGCTGCGCGCCGCATCGGTTCGATAGAACGTGTCGAACAGCGCCGGCAATTCTTCCGCCGCGACGCCGACGCCGTCATCGGCAAAGGTCAGAACGACGTCTTCTCCCTTGCAGGTCAAGGCAATCTCTACGTGAACGAATTCCGCCTGCTTATATTTCAAACTGTTCGATAAAATATTATCGACAAGCCGTTCGAATTGTACTCTGTCAATCTGTACTGTCACGCTTTCATCCGTATTTCGCAGCGATAACAGGAGCCCCTTTTCCGCCAGCGCCTCCCGCCGCTCGCCGACATAGTCGGCAAAATAGTCTCGCAGCGATACCGGCACGAGACAAAAAGCCGTCTGCCCCAAATCGAGTTTGGAAAAGACCGACAAGCTTTCTACCAGTTTTTCTAACGTGCAGGCACTTTGCACGATTTTTTCCACATAATGGCGGCGCTTTTCCTCCGTTTTCGCAATACCGTCCAGTATACCGCTGGCATACCCTTTCAAACTCGTCAGCGGCGTCGCCAGGTCATGAGAAATGCCGGCGATCATGATCTTGCGGTTTTCCTCGTATGTCTCCTGCCGCTGCTGCGCTTCCAGAAGCTTCAGCCGCATTTGCTCAAAATCTTTGCAAACGGCGCCGATCTCATCTTGTGCGGCTGCCGGCAAAGGCTGGTTCAAATTGCCGCGACAGATTTCCACCGTCGCATCCTGCAACGCCGCCAACGGATTCAGAATCTGTTCCGACAAAAGGCGCGACAAATAGATTCCGACAGCGATGATCTGGATAATGGCCAGCCCGATAATAATGATAAAGATCACTTCGGCGCCCTGTCGGATCCGCTTTCCCGTGAGACCCAGAAATTCCCCTTCTCTGACGGTTCCGGCGGCGATTATGCGGATAGGGTTATTTTTGGCGGTATAGCGGAACGTAAAGTCTTCATCCTGCCAGGCAGCCTGCGACGACGTCCCGTTTTCGCCGCGTTGCAGAGCCGCCGCTCCCGGCGAAGCATAAACGAGCCGTCCTTCTTTCTCGATTAACACGCGAACACCCATATCTTCCAGTAAGGCGCAGTCCTCCGCTATATCTTTCAAGCGAAATCCGTCTTTACGCTCGGCCTTGTCGCGCAGCGACGCCGCGGAAAACTGGACCAGCAGCTCCGGCCCTTTTTCCGGCCACAAAATAGCCAACGCCCGCGGCGGTACAATTCCAGAAAACTGAAAAACGGCAAAAATCCCCGTACCGAGCAGAAAAAGCAGCGCCACCGGTATGACGACCATCAGGAAATTGGCCAGAAAGAGACGGCGGCGCAACGGCATATCTCCTATGCGCAGGTTCACGACAATCACATCCTTTCCCTACGGTATCGTTCCTCGGACCGCGTGACTGACGGCAGGCCGGCAACGATACGTCCTTCTTCAGTATAATCGAACATCCTTTTCTTTTTCTAAACCGAAGTTAAAGAAATGGTAAACATATTGCAAAAAGAGTGTCGTCCCGCTGTCCACGGCAGAACCACACTCTCCTCAAAGCTATCCTCTTCACTTGCTTTCAAAAAACGCTTTATATGCCAAATAGGCGCTGTACGCATCGGCTTTGGCCACAAGTTCGAGCGGGGCATGCATGCTGAGCATCGCTACGCCGCAGTCGACGACGTCACAACCCCAGTCGGCCATAATATAGGCGATCGTTCCGCCGCCGCCCTGGTCCACCTTGCCGAGCTCGCCGGTCTGCCAAGGCACGCCGGCGGCATTGAAAATCTGCCGGACTTTCGCTAAAAATTCGGCGTTGGCGTCGTTGCTGCCGGCCTTGCCGCGAGCCCCCGTGTATTTGCAGAGGCAGATCCCGCCGCCCAGCCTGGCCGCATTGTCTTCTTCATACGCCGCCGGAAAAACGGGATCGAGGGCGGCGCAGACATCAGCCGAAAGAACTTCGCTGCGACGCAGCGCGCGGCGCAGATAAAGAGACTCTTGCCGCCCCTGCAGCGCCAAAAGCTCTGCCGTAAAGTCGAGAAAATACGAAGACTGAACGCCCGTATTGCCGACGGAACCGATTTCTTCTTTGTCGGCAAAAAGGGCGACCTGCGTCTTCGCACCGGCTCCGGCATCAAGGATGGCCGCCAGATTGGCATAAGAGCAAACGCGGTCATCATGACCGTGGGCCATGATCATCGAACGGTCAAGGCCGACGTCGCGGCTCTTCTGGGCGGGAATGATTTCCAGTTCGGCACTGGCAAAATCCTCTTCTTCAATGCCGTACTTTTCTTTCAACAGCGCCAAAATCGCCGGCTTTGTCTTTTCCTCCGTGCCGTTGATGCCGACAATAGGCATCAGCATTTCGCCCTCAATAGCCTCATTCAATTTTTTGGCCGCCTGATCCTTGCCGAGGTGAGGTAACAAGTCGTTAATATAAAAAACGGGATCGTCCGGCGCGTCACCGATGGAAATGTCGATCTTGCCGCCGTCGGCCGTATAAACGACACCGCTGAGACTTAACGGCCGGCAGACCCATTGGTACTTTAAAATACCACCGTAATAGTGGGTTTTGAAATAAACGATCCGGTTCTGTTCGACGACGGGAACCGCTTTAAGATCCAGCCTGGGGCAGTCGATATGGGAACCGACGATCTTCATGCCCTTTTCGATGGACTCCGTGCCGATCACGGCCAGAATGACCGATTTGTCTTTCTGGTTCCAGTAAACCTTATCGCCGGCGTGAAGCTCCGTAAAACGGTCAAAAGGCCGGAACCCGGCGCTTTCCGCCTGGCCGATAATCTCCCTGTTGGCCAGCCGCTCCGTCCGCGCCGTATCCAGGAAAAGACGGTAATTTTTACTGTATTCTTCCATCTGAACCCGCTCTGTTTCAGAAAAACGGGCCCAAACGTTATTTTTTTTATCATAACTCTTCATAAAATTTCTCCTCCATGGTATAATTAATCAATTTCTCAATAATGTACCTGCTGTCATCAGATATCGGTACTTATAATAGTTATTATAGTATAATCTCACAAAAAGGGAAGAGGATTCGGGGGGATCTCCATGACGGTAAAAAAAGATAAGTTACGGGAATTAGTAGAAAAATATGCAGAGCGGATTCGCGTCCTGCGACGTACGATCCACGCTCACCCGGAAACATCGAATGAAGAGTATCAGACGGCGGCGCTCCTGGCGGCGGAAATGAAAGAACTCGGCCTCGACGTCAAAACCGGCATCGGCGGCAACGGCCTGATCGGTACGCTGCACGGCAGAAAACCGGGACGAACGGTCGCCTTGCGAGCCGATATGGACGCCCTGTCGATCAGCGAAGCGACGGAACTTCCCTTTGCCTCACGCCATGCCGGCAAAATGCACGCCTGCGGCCATGACGGCCACATGAGCATTCTCATGGGCGCGGCCCATGTCCTCAACGAATTGCGCGACACCTTTGACGGCGACATCATTTTCGTCTGCCAGCCGGCTGAAGAAAATTCGCCGCACGGCGGCGCCAAAAGCATCGTCGCCTCCGGCGTCCTCGACGGCATCGACGCCATCTACGGACTCCATGTCTGGCCGACGCTGCCGACTGGCCAAATCGGCGTCAAAGCCGGCCCTCTCATGGCCGCATCCGACCGCCTGACCGTGACCATCCGCGGCAAAGCCAGTCATGCCGCCATGCCGCACAAGGGAATCGACGCCGTCGTCGCCGCCTGCCGCTTCGTCTCCGCCGCGCAAGACAGCATCAGCCGCAAGATCAATCCCCTGGCGCCGGCAGTACTCACGTTCGGTAAAATCACCGGCGGCACGCGCTACAATATCATGGCCGACGAAGTCGTCATCGAAGGTACCTGCCGGACCTATGACAAGGAAACACAAGCCGTGATTGAAGGACATTTGCAGAACCTGATCCGAGGCTTCGACACGATCTACGGAACCGAAAGCGAGCTGGCTTACGAAAAAGGCTACGGCGCCGTCGTCAACAGTGCGGAACAGGCGGCCTTCGCCGCCGCCGTCGCTGCCGAACGCTTCGGCGAAGAAGCGTTGCCGGCAATCACCGAGCCGGCCATGACGGCAGAAGATTTTTCCGGTTATCTGGAAGTGTATGACGGCGCCTTTTTCTGGCTCGGCGCGACGGCTCCCGGCGCCGTCGTATACCCGCTGCATAACGAGCGCTTCAGTCTCGACGAAGACTGTCTGCCCGTCGGCGTCGAAATGCTGTCGGCTCTGGCCTTGGCGGCTTTAAAAAAGTAAAACACCGATCGCGTTGCAGTTTTATTTTACGCCGCAGAGACGGCTTCGCTTTTAAAAATATTATTTCGCAAAAAAAGGAAAATCACCTCAGCATAACGAATCATATAAGTAACGTGATTCATAGGAGGCGATTTATTGATGAAAGAATATGCAAGCGATAAAATCCGTAACGTAGCTGTACTCTCTCATGACGGTGCCGGCAAGACGGCAGTCGTTGAATCCCTGCTTCTCGCCTGCGGCGCCGTATCCGGTGTCGGTACAGGCAAGGATAACAAACACATCATGGATTTCGAACCGGAAGAAATCAAACGGAACGTGACGATTCAACTAGGCATCGCGCCCTGCGAATGGCAGGGCTACAAGCTGAATTTCCTCGATACGCCGGGGTATTCGGAATTTTGCGGCGAAGTCCGCGCCGCGCTGCGAGCCAGCGACGGCATCCTGCTGGTCGTTTCCGCCGAATCGGGTGTTGAAATGGATACGGAACGGGCCTGGGATTACGGTATCGAACTGCAGCTGCCGCGCATGGTCTATGTCAACAAAATGGATGCCGAACACGCCGACTTTTTCGGCTGCCTCGAAAAAATGCGCGCCGTCTTCGGCAAATCAATCATGCCTTTGCAGATACCGATCGGTGAAGGCAACGATTTCCGCGGCATTATCGACGTCTGCAAGATGATCGCCTGGGAATGGAAAAACGGCAAGGCGGAAGAAATAAAAGTGCCGCCTGAATACATGGCCAAAGCCCGCGAAGTACGCGAAATGTGCATGGAAGCCGCCGCCGAAGGCGACGACGAACTGCTGGAAAAATATCTCGACGGCCAGGAACTGACCTTGGAGGAATTGCGGCAAGGACTGCGGCAAGGCATGCTCACGGGGCGCGTTTGCCCCGTCATGTGCGGCAGCGCCACCTACCATATCGGCACGACGGAACTCTTGGGCCGTATCATTCGCTACATGCCCGACGCGTCACAGAAAGTCATGATGGGCACGGATAAAAAAACAGGCGATCCCGTCATGATGTACCCGAACAAACCCTTTACCGGTTTTGTCTTCAAAACGCTGATCGATCCTTTCGCCGGCAAGCTGAGCTACCTGCGCATCTTCTCCGGTGAATTGAAAGACGGCGACAAGCTGTACAACGTCACCCAGGATAAGGAAGAAAAACCGGGCAAGCTTCTCACGCTCGTCGGCAAAGAACAGGTTCCCGTCGAAAAAGCGACTGCCGGCGACATCGTCGTAATCCCGAAGTTGTCCAACGCCCGTACGGGCGACACATTCGCCACTGCAGAAGCGCCTGTCGAATATGATCCCATCCGCTTCCCGCAACCGCTCCACACGGTAGCCCTCGTACCGGAGAAAAAAGGCGAAGAAGAAAAGCTCACCAATGCGCTGAACCGCATCGGCGAAGAAGATCCGACGTGCCAGGTCACGAAAGATACGGAAGGCCACCAAGTCCTGCTGCGCTGCATGGGTGACGTTCACCTCGACCACATCATGAATAAAATGGAACGGAAATACGGCGTCAAAGCAATTCAGCAGGAACTTTACATTCCTTATCGCGAAACGATCCGCGGTACCGTTACAGTAGAAGGCAAGCATAAGAAACAAAGCGGCGGCCACGGGCAATTCGGCCATGTTTTCCTCCAAATCGAGCCGCTGACGAACGGCGAGGAATTTGAATTTGTCGACGCCATCTTCGGCGGCGCCGTACCGCGCCAATATATTCCTGCCGTTGAAAAAGGCGTTCGAGAAACTCTGGCCAAAGGGCTGCTGGCAGGCTACCCCATGATCAACGTCAAAGTAACCTTGACAGACGGCTCCTATCATCCTGTCGACTCGTCGGAAATGGCCTTTAAGGTTGCTGCGGCGCAAGCGTTGAAAAAAGGCGTCCCCGATGCCAAACCGGCTATTCTTGAACCGATTTACAATGTCGATGTCGTCGTACCCGAAGAATTCATGGGTGACGTCATGGGCGATTTCAGCGGCCGTCGCGGCCGCATCCTCGGCATGGAACATCATCGCAACCGCAACGGCATTATCGTCGTCAAAGCCCAGGTTCCCCTGGCCGAAATGAGCGGCTATGTCACGGTGCTGCGCTCCATGACCCAAGGCAAAGGCACCTTCAACATGACCTTCTGCGCTTATGAAGAAGTACCGAAAAAGACGATGGACGAAATCATTGAAAAAGCAGCTACCGAATCAGAAGAATAAGTCCTCCTCTCACGTTTTCCCGGCATATGATTCGAAAATATGCCGGGAATTTTCATTGGCTTATGCATTTAAAGTATGATTAAAAGGCATTTCTTTCTTGTATATATGTACCAAAAGTTTTATAATAATATGTGAAATACAGAACTTAATCGTTTTATTAATCACAGAAAGGTTTGGTGAAAAGAAATGTCTCAATGGACAGATATGTACCGCCAAAAGCTGACGACTCCGGAAGAAGCCGTAAAGGTCGTTTGTTCCGGCGAATGGGTAGACTACGGAATGGCTACGTCGCAACCGATTTTACTGGATAAGGCCCTGTCCAAACGCAAAGGCGAACTGAAGGACATTAAAGTGCGCGGTTCCTTCTCTTTTGCGCCTCGTGAAATCGTAGAATGCGATCCGACTCGTGAAACCTTTACCTTCATGACCTGGCACATGAGCGGGTATGACCGCAAGTTATACGCAAAAGGGCTGAATAACTTCATTCCCATGTGTTACCGCAACGAACCGTCCATATACCGCGATCTCCTCGACGTGGACGTTGCCATGATCACCGTAGCGCCGATGGACAAAAACGGATTCTTCAACTTCGGGCTGAACATCTCCGCCACTGAACAGATCACAAAAAAAGCAAAAAAAGTCATCGTCGAAGTCAACGAAGCAATGCCTCGCGCCTTAGGCGGCCGTGGTGAACACATCCATATTTCCGATGTCGACGCGATCGTTGAAGCCGGCAACATCCCGATGCCAACGATTCCCTTTACAACGGGTGACGAAATCGACCAGACCATCGCCAAACTGGTCGTCAACGAAATCCCCAACGGCGCTACGCTGCAGCTCGGCGTCGGCGGTTTACCGAATTCTGTCGGCGCCATGATCGCCGATTCCGATCTGAAAGACCTCGGCATGCATACGGAAATGCTCGTCGACGCTTTCTATCTGATGTACAAAAAAGGCCGTCTCACGAACAAGCTGAAAGCTCTCGACAGAGACAAAGCCGTCTGGGCCTTTGCCGTCGGCTCGCAGGATCTCTATGACTGGGTTGACGACAATCCCTTCTTGGCAGCATTTCCCGTCGATTATGTAAACGATCCCTGCGTCATTGCACAGATTGATAACTTTATTTCCATCAACAACTGCATTGAGCTCGATCTCTTCGGGCAAATCTCTTCCGAATCATCCGGTACGAAACATATCAGCGGCAGCGGCGGTCAACTTGACTTTGCCGACGGCGCTTATCGTTCCAAAGGCGGTAAGAGTATCATCGCCTTGCGCTCAACCTTTATGAACAAGAAAACGGGCAAAGCCGAATCCCGTATCCGTCCGACACTGATCCCGGGCACGACCGTTACGGATCCCCGCTCGCAGGTAAACTATGTCGCTACAGAATACGGCATCGTCAATCTCATGGGCGCATCGACCTGGGAACGTGCCGAAAGACTGATCGGCATCGCGCACCCCGACTTCCGCGAAGAACTGATCAAGGAAGCGGAAGCCATGAATATCTGGCGTTACAGCAACAAACGCTGAGGCAGGGCTATAAGAAGCAGGCTGAGGACGATTCCTCAACCTGCTTTTTTTGCCTGCTCCGCAGCGCAGTGCAGGCCCGGACTTTGTGTCCGCCCTTGTATTCTTCCTCCGCTTATGCTAAAATATAAAGGCTTGATTAGGTCAGGCATCTTCCTGCCCTTTTTTCGTGAAGGGCCATATGTCCAAAAGAGGAGGTGATTTCGTGAAAAAGTACGAAGTCATATTTATCGCAAAACCGCTTGAAGAGGCTGAAGTCGATCCGATCGTCGAATTCGTCAGCAATCTTCTGACAAAGAACGGTGCAACGATTGAAAAGGTTGATCGCTGGGGTAAACGGCATCTCGCGTATCCTGTCAAAAAACAGAACGACGGATATTACACCTTGATCAACTTCGAAATCGAGCCGTCTGCGATTTTCGAAATTGACCGCGTCATGAAAATCCGTGACGAAATTTTGAAACACTTAATCGTTAAGATCGGCGAATAATCGGAGGCGCAAAGGCATGAACTCAGTACAATTGATGGGCAATTTAGCCCGTGACCCTGAAATTCGTTTTACGAAAACAGGCAAAGCTGTCGCCAGATTCACGGTTGCCTGCACACGCACGTACGTGCCGGCAGGAAGCCAGGAACAGCGCGAATTAACTGATTTTATTCCTTGTGTTGCCTGGGGTAATTTGGCAGAAAGCTGTGGCAATAATCTCGCCAAAGGCAGCCGTGTGTTCGTCGAAGGCCGCATTTCCGTTCGTTCCTACGAAACAGCGGAAGGCCAAAAACGGTACGTCACGGAAGTCGTCGCCGACTTTGTCGGGCAGACCTTGGGAAGCGATTCCCGTCAGTTCAGTGCCCAGCCGGCATCGCCGCAGCAGGGTCCGGCCTCGTCCGGAAGCGGGTTTGACGGCCTTGGCAGTGATTCAGACGAAGAAATCCCGTTCTAACCATGCCAAATATCCCTTTTATATTCTAGAGGGAGGAAACTATACATGAGAAGAGATCGTTCAAGAAGACCGAGAAGAAAAGTTTGCAACTTCTGCGTCGATCATGTTGATGAAATCGATTATAAAGATATTGCCAAACTTCGCCGTTTCACGACAGAACGCGGTAAAATCTTGCCGCGCCGTGTTTCCGGCGTCTGCGCCAAACATCAGCGCAAACTTACGATCGCCATCAAACGGGCCCGCGCTATCGCCTTGCTCCCGTATACGGCGGAATAAGACAAAAAAGACCATCTGACGATGGTCTTTTTTTATTTCGTCCTTCAAGCGGGCACATATACGGAGAGAAAAGACGGCAGGATCTCGAGACGCAACGGAAAAGCCGGCCCGGCGTCACCGTCAACGTTGCTGGTCAGCGGTTCCTGGTCCATGAGCGAAACGGTCACCTTGGAGACTGTCGATAAATACATGTATTCGGAACTGAGAGGCATGCCGGCCAAGATTTCCGGCACCGTCTTGACTAAATCCAAATACGTAAAATCCTTAAAAACGGCCAGCCAGATCTTGCCGTCGTTAACGCGAGCCTGCGGCGCCAAATTGCGGAAGCTGCCAACCGAATTCGTCAACATGGCAATGACCAGCGGCGACCGATGAATAAATTCGCCCTTTTCCGTCGTAATCTTAAAAAGCGACGCTCTGTGCGTCTGCAGCGCTTTCAGTCCCGTCAAAAAATACGCCAGCGGTCCAAGCCGCGTTTTCTGCTCGATCGACACATTGCTGACAGCTTCCGGCATAATGCCGGCCGCAACGGTATTGACGAAGTACCGGTCATTAACTTTGCCGATATCGACCTTTACGGTCTTCGTCTTTTTCAGCATGGCGATCGCCGCTTCCGGATGAAGGGGAATGCGGAGCGCCCGTGCCAAATCGTTCACCGTACCCATGGGAATAAAACCGAAATTGATTTCCTGCCGGGCCTGCGCCAAGCCGTTGACCGTTTCATTGAGCGTCCCGTCGCCGCCCATGCAAAAAACGGCATCATAGCCGGCTAAAGAAGCTTCCCTGGCCCATTCCGTAGCATCTCCCGCCTTGCCCGTTTCCCGCAGTTCCGCTTCTGCAAACATCGTTCGCAGCTGGTCGTATAAATTTTCTTTGTGGTATTTGGCCCGCTCTCTTCCGGCAGTCGGATTGACAATTAAGATGGCCTTAGTCAATCAAATTCCCCTCCTCAAAGGTAATGACGTCGTATTATTTTATTATATCCGTATCCTTCCCGTTTGAGAAGAGCCACATTGTAAAATGCATAGGGCCTGTGCTATAGTGAAGATGTCTAAAAACCGCAGAAAGAAGGGATTATCATGTCATTCTCCTACCATGCCGGACTGTATCCGTATCCGTCGCGGCGCGAAGTCGTCTACGGCCGCAAGGGAATGGTCTGCACGTCGCAGCATTTGGCGGCACAGGCCGGCCTCGATGTGCTGAAACAAGGCGGCAACGCCGTCGATGCCGCTCTGGCCACGGCTATTTGCCTGACCGTTCTCGAACCGACGAGCAACGGTATCGGCAGCGACCTTTTTGCGCTGATCTGGACGGGCGGAAGGCTATACGGGATCAACGGCAGCGGTCCGTCTCCGGCGCTGCTGACCAGAGACCGCGTCACAGCCGCCGGGTACGACGCAATGCCGCTGCGGGGCTGGCTTCCGGTCATGGTACCGGGCGCCCCGGCGGCGTGGGCGGCAATCCATGACCGCTTCGGCCGCCTGCCCTTCGAGCGGCTCTTTGCCGCCGCCATCACCTACGCCGAAGAAGGGTATGCCGTAATGCCGACATTGGCGGCAATGTTAGCGGCTGAATGGGACGCCTTCTCCGACTTTCGCGCGCAGCCCGCCTTTGCCGGCCTTTTTTCCGTTTTTTATCCGACCGAAAAGCCTGCCCAACCCGGCGATCTGCTCAAATTGCCGGCCTTAGGCCGCACGCTGCGCAGTCTCGCCGCCAGCCGCTGCCGCAGTCTTTACGACGGTCCAATCGGAGCCGCCGTCGCCGCCTTTTCTCTGCAAACAGGCGGTCTCCTGCGCCAAAGCGATCTTGCCGCTTATCAGCCGCAATGGGTAGACCCGATCTGCACCAACTACCGCGGTTACGATATTTGGGAAATGCCGCCGAACGGACAGGGGCTCGTCGTCCTCATGGCTTTGAATATTGCGTCCCGCATGACCTTTGCCCAACGCGATACCGTCGACACCCTGCACCGACAAATTGAAGCCATGAAGCTCGCTTTTACAGACGGGAAAACCCATATCGCCGATCCGAACTGCATGAAAACGAACACAGCCGATCTCCTTGCCGATGCCTATGCCGAAAAACGCTACCGTGAAATAGGCGCCGCCGCGCTTTTGCCGCAGCCAGTCGATGCCGATAACGGCGGCACCGTCTATCTCTGTACAGCCGATGAAGACGGCACCATGGTCTCTCTCATTCAGAGCAACTTCGCCGGTTTCGGCTCCGGAATTGTCGTCCCCGGCTACGGCATTTCCCTGAACGACAGAGGCAACAACTTCAGCCTCGACACGGCCAGTGACAATTGCGTCGGACCTTCCAAGCGGTCATACCACACGATCATACCCGGATTCGTCACGAAAAACGGCGATGCCGTCGGCGCTTTCGGCGTCATGGGAGCTTTCATGCAACCGCAGGGACAATTTCAAGTGCTGATGAACACCATCGACTTTCATCTTAATCCGCAGGCAGCGCTGGACGCGCCCCGTTGGCAATGGCTCGGCGGCAAGAAAATCGAAGTCGAGCGGGGCATACCGCAAGCGCTTATTGACGGACTCACAGCCAGAGGTCACGAAGTCTCCGTCAATGACGATCCCCTGCCTTACGGCAGAGGACAAATCATTTGGCGCAATGAAGACGGCGTCTTAACAGGCGCTACGGAACCCCGTGCCGACGGCGTCGTCGCCGCCTGGTAAGCTCCGGGCGCAACAGCTGCCCGTCAATAGATGGGGAAGGCCGGCGCTGCAATCGCGCCGGCCCTTTTTTAACGGCTATGTCCAACTATTTCGTCCTTATATCATCAAAAAACCGTCACTCCCTATTGTCGCAACAGTGATGCGCCCCGCCCATATCCGCAAACGACCCGCAGTTTCATCAGTCCTGTCAGCGGCGATGGGGCGCCCGATGATGCGGCGGCGGGCTCACGCGGCGAGGCGGCGGACTCATACGATGGCGGTGCGAATGACGCCAACGCCAATCGTCATCCCAGCCAAATCCCCAGCCGAATAAAACGGGAAGATAATACGCTTGCGATTGCCGGAGACGCGTATAGTAGTCTTTCGGCACGACAAAAATATCGACAACATCATTTTTTACCAGATTTCCGACCGTAATTTGTGCCGCTATCGCCGTTTTTCCACAGGCAACGGGCGTGATGACGCCGTCACTTGAAACGGCGGCAACGGCGTCGTTCAAGCTGTGCAACGCCACTGCGCAGGGTACATTGCCGGGTACAGCTACGGCCAACGCGCCTTGCGTACCTAACGGAATTTTCCCGGGAACAGCCTGTATCCTTACTTTTTGCAATAACGTTGCCGCCGACCCGTAAATCAGCTGCGTGTCCCCTTCACTGCGGACACGCCAGACATTCGTGCCGTCTTTGGCCGTCAGGTACTCGCCCAGTCGTTCCCGCGTTGCCTCGTCATAGGTACAGACGCGATAAAAATATTTATCGCGAAGTTCTTTGTCCACGCGGTAATAGTGTTTTCCGCTCCCTTGATCCAATCCGGTAAGCGTTGCCGGTAACTGTTCAATGCGCGCTGTAATCTTAGCGTATGTCGTTCCTTTCGTAAGATAATAGTCGTCAACTTTCGGCAAGTTGACGGCCGGATCCGTTACGGCGCCCTGCCGTTTTGGCTGTGTCGCTGCCGTCGCCGACGGCGCGGTGACAACGGGTACCGCCGTATCGGCGGCAAGGGACGTCGCACCGCCCGGAACTGCCAGCCAAAAGGCTGCCGTTACAGCATATATCTGCCATGTTTTCATATAAAAACCTCCTCACTCGGCGGGTATATACAAATTGTATCATACTTTTTGCCGCCGTGATGGCTATTTTTTAAGGATATTTGACATATGTCATTTATATTTCTATAATAAAGACGATGCATTCTGAAAGGAGGTGTCTTCCCATGGCCAGACCGTCGCGTTGCCGCAAGGTTTGCGCCTTGCCTCAGGTCGATGAATTTCTCCCGGCAGGCGAGAAAAAAATGCGGCCTACTGTCGTTATGACCGTCGATGAGTACGAGGTTATTCGCCTCATTGATCTCGTCGGTCTGACACAGGCGCAATGCGCTGTACAGATCGCCGTTTCCCGCACAACCGTAACCGGTATCTATGAAACGGCGCGCCGCAAGCTTGCCGATGTCGTTATCCATGGAAAACGCCTCCTGATCGAAGGCGGCAATATCAAAACCTGTCAACGGGCCGCCACGTGCCGCGCACTCTGCTGCCGTGCCGCCCTTGGGAGAGCAAAAGGAGACAATAGAAATGAGTGAAAGCTGTAATCAAAGCTGCTCCAGCTGCAGCAGCAACTGCAGCAGTCGCAAAGAACCGCAAGATTTATTGGCAAAGCTTCACGAAGGCAGCCAGGTCAAGCATGTCATTGCCATAGTCAGCGGTAAAGGCGGCGTCGGTAAATCATTAGTTACCTCTCTGCTGGCAACGCAAATGCAGCGGCAAGGGTATAAGACGGCCATTTTGGACGCCGATATTACGGGGCCGTCCATTCCGACCACCTTCGGCCTCCATAAGCGCGCAGAAGGCGCGGAAAACGGCATTTATCCCGTAGAAACGAAGACCGGTATCAAAGTCATGTCCATGAACGTTCTCCTGGAAGATACGGGTGATCCCGTCGTCTGGCGCGGCCCTGTCATTGCCGGCGCCGTTACGCAGTTCTGGACCGACGTTCTCTGGGGTGATATCGACTACATGTTCGTCGATATGCCGCCCGGTACCGGCGATGTTCCCTTAACCGTATTCCAGTCCCTGCCGATTGACGGCATTTTCGTCGTCACCTCCCCGCAGGAGCTGGTTTCCATGATCGTGGAAAAGGCATTGCGCATGTCGGAGTTGATGAAAGTCCCCGTCCTCGGCCTGATCGAAAATATGAGTTACTTCGAATGTCCCGACTGTCACAGCCGTCATGAGATTTTCGGGCCGAGCCGCGCCGACGCTTCGGCGGCAAAATACGATATCCCCCACGTCGCCAAACTGCCGATTGATCCGAATTTCGCAGCCCATTGCGATAAAGGCGAAATCGAAACATACGGCGCAACGTATTTGGAAGACACGGCCGCTTACTTGACCGGCATTTTCGGTAAATAAGCAAAAAAAAGCCATCTCTTATGAGATGGCTTTTTCATTTCCCGGACCGATTGCCGTTTCGCGGCGCACGTGTCCCCACACAGCGCCGCCGCCAAAGCCGATGAGAAAGGGCGTGATCCAGCCGAAGCCGTAAGACGACAACGGCGTGACCGCCACAATGGCCTTAGCAGCTGCCATGCCGCTAAGGCCCGGCAACGCTTCAAGCAACGCATAGATAACGACCAAATAGGTCGCCCCTCTATATGCACCGTCATTGGGAATGACCTTGGCAAACGTCCCCAAGACCATTAATGCCAGTACGGGCGGATAGGAAATGCTGTAGATCCACCCGATATACGTAACGATGCCGTCAACGCCCAAAAGCGCCGTTGCCGCCGATACCGCCGCCGTCACGATAACGAAAAAACGATACGACACTCTTCCCGCCGACAGCGCGCTGAAAAAATTGGCGACAGCCGCAATTTGCCCTACAGCCGTCGTCAGACAGGCGAGAACGACAGCTATTCCCATAGGTATCATGACCCAGCCGCCGACGCGCTGAATAATGGCGACAAGTAACGCGGCACGGCCAAGGGACTGTTCATAATCTCCGCTGACACAGGCCCCCATATAAAGAAGACTGCCATAAATAACCAGAAGCAGAATAACCGTAATCAGGCCGCACAACACCATCGCTTCATTGCGCGATTTCCGCGTCGTATACCCCTTGGCCTCGACGGCACCGATAAACAAGGAAGCCATGATGAAGCTGACCAGAACGTCACCGGTATTATATCCGCCCAAGAAAGCATTGACAAAAGCATTCTCCACAACGGGATCTGCCGGCGTCCCCAAGGGAAAAAAGATGCCAGCCGCACCGACAACAATGAGGATCAACGCCAATATCGGAGTCAAATATTTGCCCATCTTATCAAAAACGCTGCCTTCATCAAAGGTAAAAAAATAGGCGACGGCAAAATAAATCAGCACGCCGGCAGTAAAAGGCAGATCGGGAAAATTCCCCTGTACGCCAAGCTGAACGGCCGTCGCGCAAGTCCGCGGAATGGAAACAAAGGTACAGATAATCATTAGCAACGTTAATAAGATATGATACGTGTGCTTGCCGACATGTGCCGTAAGACGCCGCACATCACCGCACCGGTTAATAACCAGAAGCGCAAACACAGGCAACAGAATGCCTGACAAGGACAGCCCGAGCAGTGCCGGAAGAAAAGCGGTCCCGCTGCTCAAGCCCAACTGCGGCGGAAAAATAAGATTGCCGGCGCCGAAGTACGTCGCAAAAAAAGCAAATCCGAGAATAAAAACGTCTCGTAGCCGCACCGTTCGGCCGGCAAGTGTTTTCGTTTCAATCATGACGATTCCCCCTAACGAATGATTGCACAAAAAAATGCGTCATCATAACGATGACGCACCTGCAAAACCCCTATTGTCATCTGTCGCCATCACCGTGGCGCTGGAATTGGCACCTTTCCTTCCGGAAGGTTGCCGCAGCGTCGTCGGGCCAGTCCCTCAGCTGCTCTAGATGCATATTGTAATGAGACTTCTTCACTATATACCGAAAATACTCCCCCGTCAAGCCTATCCTTTTCCGTGCACGTTCTCGCACCAGCCGTTTCCCATGACCAAAATGTGGACAACCGGCTCAAAACATCTGTAAAAAATGGCGTAATTACGCCATTTGTACAATTCTTCACACAAATTTTACCCTTTTCAGGATAACTTATACACAAAATCACAACACCTGTACACAGCCATTTCGCCTCCCGTCAAGATTCCGCCTTATCCTCTCCAATATGCGAATAGCAGGAGATAAGCCACGGCTCTTTCCGCCTGGAGATATCTGAGTTATCCACAATTTAAGCGGTATCTCGTCTCGAAAAGAAGGAGAAAAAGCGGCGAAAAACAGGGCATTTAAAGACTATACACAGACAGGCGCCAAGATTGTATGTAATTTGTGCATAACATATGGCATATGACGAAAAGAATCAATCTACCTTGCGGCTCCAATCAATATGCACACCCAGTTCCATCCAGACCTTCGCCAGCGCCAATCGCATCGTTTCCCAACTGGCGACAGGCCGTTCTTTGATCGTCTCGAAAAAAGACAGATCGACATAGTTGTGAAGCGTCTGGCAGGTCGTCAGGTACTCGTAAACCTTTCGGTTGATCTCGTCATTACAAAGATGAACCTGTACGGTCCGTGTATCTGCATCGTATTGAATATACCCGTTATCATTCGTTCCCGTATGCGCAGCTATTTTGTATATGGCCATCGTAAAAAACCTCCTTCAGTTGCTGACTGTTTATTTTCTCGTCTCTCTATCTTGTGATAATTCCCAAAGAAACCCCTTCATGATCGCTTGTCTGCCGAACCGTTCCTGCAGTCTGTCGATCGCCGCCGTCACCTTTTCCTGTGTTTCCGCATCGTCAGAAAAAAGATCGCCCTGTATTTGCAGCGGCTGCAATTGACTGACCGTCAGCCCTAAAAGCCGTATCGGCTCAAACGCCAGATCTCTGGTAAAAAGCCGTTTGGCCGCAAAATACAACTGCGCTTCCGCGCAAGTCCCCATCGTATCCAGCGTCAACGACCGCGTCACGGTCCGAAACGACGCAAACCGGACCTTGATCGTTATCGTTCGCCCCATAAGGTGATTCCGGCGCAATCGCCAGGAAACTTCATTCGCCAAGATGCGGAACTGTTCGTCCGCTTCACGGCGCGTCTGCAGATCGTGCGGATAGGTGTGCTCGCTGCCGACAGATTGCGGCCGGCGGTGCACCGACAGCGGGCGGTCGTCAATGCCGCAAGCCAACTCGTAAATACGCCGCGCCTGCTTGCCGACGGTACGCTCCAGCGCAGTCGGGCCGGCGGCGGCGATATCGCCGATGTGACGGTAACCGGCACGTTCCAACGCAGCGGCCGTGACCTTGCCGACGCCCCAAAGTCTGCGCACCGGCAACGGCGCCAGCCGTTTCTGCTCTTCACCGTAACCGATCAGAACCAGTCCGTCAGGTTTTTCCAAGTCCGATGCCAGCTTCGCCAAAAATTTGTTGGACCCGATGCCGACGGAAGCCACCAATCCCGTTTCCCGCAAAATATCCGCCTTGATTGCCTTGCCGAGATCCGTGACAACCGTATAATGCCCTTCCATTCCCGAAATATCCAAAAAAGCCTCATCTAGCGACAAGGGTTCGATATACGGCGAATACTGTGAGAAGATAAGGCGTATTTGATGCGATATGCGCCGGTAGTGCGACATGCGAACAGGCAGAAATACGCCGTTCGGACAGCGCTGCCGCGCGACCTTCATACTCAGCGCCGAATGAACGCCGCAGGCTCTGGCCTCATAAGAAGCCGTCGCTACGACGCCGCGGTCCGTCAGGCCGCCGACAATAACCGGTAACCCGCGCAGAGCAGGGTTGTCGCGCTGCTCTACAGAAGCATAAAACGCATCCATATCCACATGCATAATCCAACGTTTAGGCATTTTGCAGCGCCTCTCTTTCCATTACTGCTATTATACAACGTTTTTCCCAGTAAAATATAGGTGATTTCTCATCTTTTATCACGCCGCAACCGCTGCAAAAAAGTTGCGAGTATGGTAAGATAATTACGTATAGGAGGCGAGCATATGGACTTATTCCAACTGACATATTTCATTGAAGTTGCCCATAAAAAAAGTTTCACAAAGGCTTCAAAATCGCTGCACATCAGCCAACCTTCCATCAGCAAAGGCATCAAGGCGCTGGAGGAAAATTGGAATGTCCGCCTTTTTGACAGAAACGGAAAAAATGTGGAACTGACGGAAATGGGAATCTACCTGTTGCCGAAGGCGGAAGCGCTGATTAAGGAGTTCAGTCAGCTGAACGAGGACCTGAAGGCGCCGAGCCTGCTGAATTCCGGCAAGCTTGCCGTCGGCATTCCGCCTATGGTCGGCTCTTCTTTCATCTCTCCTTTTATTCATTATTTCACGACAGCCTATCCCGATATCGAATTGGAAATCAAAGAAGTCGGCTCACAGGAAGTCATTTCGGCCATTGACGACGGCGTCATCCAGGCCGGCTTCGTAGCCTTGCCGATCACGACGGAAACGCCGTATGAATTCTTTATTTTCAACAAGGAATGTCTGGAAGTCGTCTTGTGGAAAGATCATGAGCTGGCAAAGAAAAACCAGCTGACCCTACAGGAAATCAAGGAGGAACCGCTCGTCTACTACCCGAAAACGTTCAGCCTGAATCCCTTTATCCGCTCTTTCTATCAAGAGCTCATGACCGATCCGAAAATCGTCTGCCAGAGCAGCAACTGGGATTTTCTCGTCGAAATGGTCCGCACCAAATTGGGCATCGCCTTATTGCCGGAAACGATCTGCCGCCGCATTCCCGACGGTGATGTCATCCATATTCCGCTGACAGATCCGCAGATTCCCTGGACCTTGGCAATGATCTGGAAAAGCAAAGGCTACTTGTCACACCCGACACGAACCTGGGTTCAGTCTTTCAAGGAATTTTTCAACAAACGGCCGAGCCGCAGCTGTCGGTAAGCGCCACGTTTTATCTCGAAATACCTTCTCGCCGGAGAGGGTATTTTTTTGTCGGAAAATTTCCTACAAAAAAATCAGAAATCTTCTGATTTTCCGATTCCCCTAAGTTTACGATAATAAAGATATCATAAACTACATCGAAAGGTGGTATTTTTCATGTTAGATTTTATTTGGCGTTTCTTCAAGACGTCACCCGATGCGGAGCCGATAACCGACCAACGTGTCGTCAAGCAAAAGTTTGACAGCATTCGCTGGCGTGTTTTCGCTTCCATCACGATCGGTTACGCTTTTTATTACATTATCCGTCAAAGCTATTCGGTCATTAAAAAACCGCTCCTCGCTTCCGGAATCGTCACACCGACGGAAGTCGGGGTAATCGGCTCCATTTTCTTCATTACCTACGGTTTAGGTAAATTCACGAACAGTTTCCTTGCCGACCGCATGAACAACAAACGGTTCTTTTCTTTCGGTCTTTTTATCTCTTCCTTGACAATGGTAGGTATGGGGCTCGTGAATTCATTCGTTCCGTTGGCCATTCTTTGGGGCCTCAACGGTTGGTTCCAGTCTTATGGCGCCGGCCCTTCGATCGTCGCGCTGAATCAATGGTTCAGCAACAAACAACGCGGTACACTGTACGGCGTCTGGTTTACCAGCCATAACCTCGGTTCGTCCTTTGCCTACTTCGCTATTGCCGCCATCGTTTCCGCCTACAACTGGTCGATGGGCTTCGTCGCCGCTGGTGTCATCTCCTTGATCGGCACGGCCTTTATCTACTTCGGCATGAACGACCGTCCCGAAACAATCGGCCTGCCCAACGGCGCCGTTTATTACGGTGAAAAATCACAGGAACAGGTCGACGCGGAAAAGAAAAAATCCGTCGGCGCCATGCAGTGGAATGCCGTCGTCAAAAACCCTGCCGTCTGGATTCTCGGGCTCTCCTCGCTCTGCGTATACATTGCCCGGTACGCCGTCGAAAGCTGGGGCGTCGTCTACCTGACGTCCGCCAAGGGCTACGACATCATGGGCGCCGCCGGAGTTATGGCGTACATGCAGGTCGCCGGCATCTTCGGCGCATTACTCTGCGGCTGGATCTCCGACAAGTTCTTTAATCACAAGCGCAATGCGCCGGCTCTCATCTACGGGATTCTTTATTCCGCTTCCATCGCCGGTTTCGTATGGGCTCCCCAGTCATTTACGACAGATTTGCTCTGTATGACCTTTTACGGCTTTACCATGGGCGCCCTGGTCTGCTACATGGGCGGTCTGATGGCCGTCGACATCGTTCCGAAACGCGTTACCGGCGCGGCAATGGGCATGATCGGCCTCCTCAGCTATGCCGGCGCGGCCATTCAGGAATTTATTACCGGTAAACTGATGACAATTACCGTCGTCGAAGGCGTAAAAACATATGATTTCGGCTATGCTACCGCATTCTGGGTCGGTGCTGCCGTCCTTTCCACACTCCTTGCTCTCCTTGTCTGGAATGCTAAGCCGCAAGACGATGAGTAATCGTTAACTAAAAAGAAGGCCATATATATGGCCTTCTTAGCTA